>CAYIFT010000008.1:0-19858 GCA_964362765.1 Candidatus Woesearchaeota archaeon
CCTATCATTTTGCTTGCTGTTAGGTATCTTTCTTCTTTTGTTACATTGTAAAGATCCATCAAGCCATTTAATGCGATACCATTATCAAAAGAATGTATGATTCCGCTAGAAAAATCATATAGCTCTTGAGCATTTTCTTTATTGAAGAAATATCTTGTTTTTATACCGCCACTTTTATGAGAGGCTTTATCAAGAAGCCATTCAGCAGCTAAAGTTGCTCTTAATAAATACAAATTGTTTTTTTCTAAAGAGTAAAGATATAATAATTTTGTAATAGCATAACCTGTTATTTCTGAGTAAGTGTAGAAGTAGTTTTCATTATCTATATCGTACCACGAATTAAATCCGCCTTTTACCTCTAATGAATTTGAGTCTAGGTTCTGGATTCCTGAATGCAATAACCAATTTTTAGCTAGTTCGAGTTTATCTTTCATGTATTATACGAAAACCAATAATTATTTAAATTTCTCTATTAATACATCGAGGATATATTCTGCAGATTTTCCATCGCCATAAGGAGTTGTCCAATCTCGCTTAGAACTTATCATCTCCAGCGATCTTTGAAGGATATTTTCGGGTTCCACACCAACTAGCTTATTTGAGCCTATTTCCAATGTTTCTGGACGTTCCGTGTTATCTCTAATTGTAATGCAAGGAACTTTCAAAATAGAGGATTCTTCTTGAATGCCTCCGGAATCCGTGATTATAAGCTGGGCATTTTGCATTAACTGTAAAAACTCAAGATATCCGATAGGTTCGATTATTTTAATTCCATCATTGACTTTTATAGCAAATTCTTCCAATCTTTTTCTTGTTCGCGGGTGTATAGGAAATATTACAGGCATATTTATTGCTTGATTTACTTTGTTTAAACCAAGAATTATTTTACTTAATCTGGTATTATTATCTACGTTTTCAGGCCGATGAGCAGTAGCGACAATGTATTTTCCTTTTTCAACATTATATCTTTTAAGAATATTAATTGACTTATTCGCAATTTCCATATTCTGATAAACTGCATCTACTATTGTGTTTCCAACCATAAAAACTTTATTTTTTGCTATTCCTTCATTTTCTAATATTTTAGCTGCATTCTCAGACGGTGCAAATAAGAAATCAGAAAGATGATCTGTAACTACCCTATTCTGCTCTTCTGCCATATCTTTATCATAACTTCTTAGCCCTGCTTCTATATGACCAACTTTTATATGAAGCTTAGATGCAGCGAGTGCCCCAGCAAGAACAGAATTAGTATCTCCGATTACAAGAACAACAGATGGTTTTTCTTTCATCAGAATTTTTTCAATCTTTTCAAGCATTGCTCCTGTTTGAGCACCATGAGAACTTGAGCCGATCTTAAGATTATATCCTGGTTTTGGCAATTTTAATTCTTTGAAGAAAATAGCATCCATTTCTGGAGAATAATGCTGACCAGTGTGAATGATAAAATAATCGAGTTTTTTTTGTTCACATAATCTGATTAGAGAGCATCCTTTGATGATTTCGGGGCGTGTTCCTATTATGATGCATATTTTCATGATTATAGCCACCAGCAGCACACTTTTATTTATTTATATACTATAAAGTATATTTTTTATAATAATATTTATAAACACTAGTTTTATGTTAAGATATGAATAAGTTTAAAAATTAATGAGATAAAAATCAAGTATTAAATGCTTTGGGGGATGAAGGTTTATTTTAAAATGACAGCATATCTAAAGATATCTAATGAACTTATTCAGTTTTTATTAAATAGTAATAGAGTACCTTACTTCAGAGAATATACAGATGTCAGCGTAGGAAAATCATTTGGAAATATTATGATAGAAGATTTAGGGGACAGCTTGCCATTTATTTTCTGGGCTGGGAAAAAGTTAGATAATAGGTACTGTAATATTGCAGATAAAACCGCAAAATTCTTGATTAATAACTTCCAGCATGAAGGTGGATTTTTTAGAACTTCTAAAAAAATGAAATTTCTTAAAACCTACAATTTTGATAAAATGACTGATTTGTCTTTAGGAATAAATCTGATGTACGCTTTAACCAAAGATGATTTCTATCTTAAGGCGTCTGAGAAATTCTTTAGTGCATTAGGAGATTTTGCATCGAAAAGAGACGGCTTTATTCCACTGATTCATTTCAAGAATTTAAATTTAGGATTAAATTTTTCAACAGGTAAATTCGGATTGTATGTGGAAGAGTTATGTAATCTTTATAACTTTACTAATGATATAAGATATCTACAGTCCGCAAACAATATTATTAAGCCTTGGATAAAGAGCGATTTTTATAAGGACAATGGATTATTCCCTTTCTTATTTCAACCCAAGATCCTGAAAAGTTTAGCAAATATTCCATTCAAGAGAAAATTCGGATTCAGCATTGACAGTGCGATGAGCAGCAAAGCTAATACTAATCTTGTCTATGGGCTAAACGCAATCTATAAAGTGACTAAAGATAGCGATTTATATTCAATATTGGAGAGATGGTATTCTGCTGTAAATGATAAATTATTAGACAAAGATGGATCTTTGTATAGTGTATGGGACGATGGTGGATATAGCAAATTCTTAGGATGCGATCATGCAGTTATCGATACTTTTTTGGAGTTTTATTTTAATACAAAAGAGAAGAGATTTTTGAATGATGCTGAGAAGATGGCTAATTTCTGGATTAAACAACAAGACAATTCAGGATTGATACAGCAGGGTGTGGACGAATTTAATGTGTGTGCAGATCCGAATATGAAATACGGAGACAAGCCGAAGTATTTCAGATTAGATCCGCAGGTTGATTTTTCTGTTGTAATGATGAAATTATACCAATTGACTGAAAATGAGATCTACATGAAAAAAGCGAAGAAACTTATTGATGGAATATGTAAGTATCATATATTCAAATCTGCGTTTGTTGATATACTGGATGAGAATAAGAATAAGAAAAGTTATATCATTGAAACCAAGTTCTTATTTTTAATATTGAAGGCTTTGATGTTTGAAGAATATAATAATAATGGCAGAATTTATAAGGATAACACAATAAGGCTGTTGCTGAGGGACAGATAATGGATGTTAAAGATGCAATATGGGGAAGGAGAAGTATCAGAAAGTTTAAGAAAGAAAAAATACCCAGAAATATACTGGATAAAATTTTAGAGTCTGGTGTGCAGGCTCCTTCTTCATGCAACCAGCAGATGTTTTATTATATAATTGTTGATGATGATGAATTAAAACTAAAACTTGAGAAAGAAGCTGGATTCAAATGGATAGAAAGAATTCCTAATCCTATATTTGTAATAACAGATAAGAGATTCGGAAATGAAAAATTTTCCAATATACAGGGTGCAGCTGCAGCAATACAAAATATGCTGCTATATGCTTACTCTTTAGGAATAGGATCTTGCTGGATTGCAGCCTATGGAGATAAGGCAGTAGTTAAAAAATTATTGAATATTCCGCATTATTTCCATGTTCTTGGATGCGTCGGATTTGGATATCCTGATGAAAAACCCATTCCACCCATAAAGAGAGACAGCAAAGAGATGACTTTTGTTAATAAGGTTAATTTCAGTGAGGAAATGAGCAATAACCCTGATGACTGGACTTATGAAGATATTCAAAATTTATCTGCCAGGGCAATATTTGCTAAATCTCCAGATATCGGATATTATCATCTATTTAGTTTAGAATTAAATAAACAGCTTGATTATATATTAGAAAGATTAGGAAAGAATGTACTGTACCTAGATGATATCTCTGGGATTTATTTATTTAAACTAGCTGAGAGAAAACCAGAGTGTAAATTTACAATGGTTTCGCATTCTGATAAGATTGTAGAGTGGATGGAAGAGAAAGCTGAGTATCATAAGATAAATAATATTTCTTTTGTACATTCAAAGGATCTTAAATTGAATAAAAATGATTTTGATACTGTAATCTGTTTAGACCAATTGAACAGATTGCCTGCAAAGAATAGGTATGATACTGTCAATGTTGCATACAGATCTTTGAAGAAGGGCGGGGACCTTATCTTATCTTTCTTGAATAAGAGATCTTTGTATGGAAGTTTATTCAGGAAGGGCGTTGGAAGAAGGTACGGACCTGAGATTTCTTTGGCGTGGCCGTATGTTTCTAAAATAATAAAAGAAAATAAATTTGAAATTGTAGAGAGAGCTGGTTTTAATCTGATACCATCACCAAGATTATTTTTCAAGATTGGTGTACCAGGGAGATATACTTTTCTGAATAAATACATGAGGTTTCTTGCTAAATATGATTTCTTCGAAGATTCTATAAGCAAAGGATTCTGGGCTAGATTTTCTACTACAAATATTATACTTGCTAGGAAGAATTAGATTAATCTTTTGTAGATATTAATATAATTGTTAGCTGATTTCTCCCAAGATAATCCTTTCTTGATTATTGTGATTCTTGCTAGTTTTCCGAATTTTGAAGATTTATTCTTTTCTAATAAATATGATATTTTATCTGCTATGTCTTGAGGATCTTTTTTTATTATCAGTCCATTTTGATCATGAGCAATGAATTCTTTAACATCACCTACATCGGTTGATATTACGGGAATTCCGCATGACATTGATTCTAGGACAACATTAGGCATGCCCTCTGCTTCACTTGGCAGTATTAGGGCTTCTGAAGAGTTTATGTAATAAGGGATTTCATGATGGGGCACTTTAGAAATTATTTGGATATTTGAGATTCCATCTTCTTTTGCTTTGTTAATTAAATATTCGCGTAAAGAACCATCTCCTATAAACAAGAAGAATAAATCATTTCTTTTTTTATTTGCTAACTTTATTGCATCATACAAGTAATTTATTCCTTTATGCTTATCAAGCCAACCTATATAGATAAATATTCTCTTTTTAATTGGCAGATTCGATTTTTTGACACATAACTTTTTGTTCATCGGCTTGAATAATTCAGTGTCGATTCCATTGTAAACAAGTGCTATATTCTTATAACCAAGATCTTTTAATTTATTGTACTGTTTTTTATTATTTGATACTATGAAATTACAATTATTTAGAACAAATCTTATTAGCCGCATATTTTTAATTCGATTTAAGTCAGAACCACGAATTGTTAAGATCAATTTCTTTCTATTGAGTTTTTTTATCAAAGCTCCAACAAATCCTGAAAATAACCATTGAGCATGAATAATATCATAATTTTTTGATAATTTTAGCCCATTCATTATCATTGATAAAACTAAGAAAGGAATCTGGATCATTGATATCAATGATTTCTTTACTTCAAATAATATATTACTCTTTTCAGCTACAGTTTGCATGGATCTTGGAAAGAAATATTGAGCACGATAAACTTTTACCCTGCCAAGCAATTCAAGATTATTTTTACTTTTTTTAAAAAATGGTGTAATTACAGAAACATCAATTTTTTTTGACAGTTCTTTAGCTAGGTGAAAGATGAATATACCTTTAGTATCATCTTTAAATGCTGGAAATGATGTTGTAATAAGGCAGACTTTCATAAGTATTAGATTTGCGAAAAGATTTATAAATTTTGGTAAAGACTAAATTCTTATGAATCGAGTTTTGGTTATTGGTATAGATGGAGGAAGCTATAACATCATAGATCCTTTACTTGAGAAAGGACTGCTTCCAAACATTAAGAAGCTGATAGACAATGGCGTAAGAAATTATCTTGAATCTACAATACACCCCTCTTCAGAGCAGGCATGGCCGGCTTTCTATACAGGAACTAATAATGGAAAGCACGGAATATTTGGATATTTGAAGAGGAATAAGGAGGACTACAGCTTTAGAATAATTAGCAGATTGGATGTGAAAGGAGAGAGCATTTTCAAGATTTTAAGCAATAATGGAAAGAAAGTAATTGTGATAGGAATGCCTTTGATATATCCACTAGAAGAAGTTAATGGATATATGGTTGGAGGATTATTTTGTCCAGGAAAACATGTGCAGTGGACTTATCCAGCAGATTTCAAAAATGAAGTGGAAAAAATAAGTCCTGACTATATTCTTGATTTAACGCATGGTGAGCAAGGAATAAGGAGCGATGATCAGTTAATTGAGAAGAATATAAAATGCATCAGGGACATAGGTAACTTATCTTGTAAGATGCTGAAAGATTATGAATGGGATCTTTTTACAGTTGTTTTTGCTTCTACAGACAGAACACAACATAATTTATGGAAATATTGGAATGATGATAGTAACAAATACAAAGATGCAATAAATCAGAGTTATATTGAAATAGATAAATATGTTGGTGAATTTATGAAGTTAGTATCTAAAGATACGACAATACTTATTGTGTCTGATCATGGATTTTGCGATTTCAAAGGTGGAGTTGTTATCAATAATATATTAAAGCAGAATGAATACATGGTAACAAAAAAACCTAAAATATCATCTATGTTATTTAGAACGAGCGCCAGACTATTCTTTAAAATTTATAAGAAAATATATGGTATGCAGTACAAATCAATATTGAAGAAATATTTTCCTAGAGTTGGAGTTAAGATTGCCTCATCTTTGACTTATGCTGATGTGAACTGGGATAAAACAAAAGCTTTTGCAGTAAGTTCTGGTAACGTGTGCATTAATCTAAAGGGAAGAGAGCCGAGAGGATGTGTTGATAAAGAAGAATATGATAAACTAAGGGATAATATAATCGAGACTCTTAAGAAGGTTGAAGACAATGGGAAGAAGGTTTTTGAAGGTATTTATAAGAGAGAAGAGATTTACAAAGGATACGCTCTACAGGACGCACCCGATATTATCGTGAACTTCATGGATGGCTATAGGGGAATAATGTTTGGTTTTGGTGGCAAGGATATTATTGTGAAAAGCGATGCTATTTTTACCATAGACATATCTGGGACTCATGCTAGAGACGGGATATTAATTGCAAGCGGATATAGAGTCAAGAATAATCTAAAGAAAAAGCCTAGAATAATTGATATGGCACCTACAATACTGACACTTCTAGGAATTAAACCGAGTAAAGACATGGACGGATTAGTACTAGAGGACATTCTTGATAAAAAGAATTTGAAGATAAAATCTTCTAAGTTTGATAAAGAAAAAGAGATAATTAGCGAGGCTATAAAGGATTTAGATCTTTAATCTTGAAAATATTATTAAGAATAAGGCAAATAGATATTTCTTTACTATATTTATAAGGTAGACATTTGCTGTAATAACGTGGTCTATTCCTATGGTTGCAAATAAATACACTGCTGAGACTTCTCGTAATCCGAGACCGGATAAAGTGAAAGGGACCAAGGAAGCTAGTGTTAGCAAAGTATTAAATACGATAATATATATCATGTTTATTTTAATGCCGAATGCTAAGAACAACATATAAAAACTGATGAAAGTTAATGATGCCCTGCAGAATGTCGTGAATGAATTTTTAATTATTAAATCTTTTCTGTTTTTTATTTTATCGAATGTTAAATAGAATTGTTCTATTGTATTTTTAAGTTTTTTTGGGAGTATTTTAATAATTAATTTTTTAGATATAAATATCATGAACATTATTATGATTAAAATTATTGATGAGATTAGAACATAAAGAGAGTCTAGAGGAGATAGAAATAATAATGCTATTAATGCTATCAAGATAGTTATGATTAAGGTAATTATCTTATCGAAGAAATATACTGCTGTTGATGTGCCTGCGTCGATGCCTTCTTTTTTTAGAAGATAGATAAGGGATAATTCACCTGTCTTGCTTGGAGCAAACAAGGTTAAACCCCAGCTTGCATTATAGCTGTGAAATATCTGTCTGAATTTAATCTTTTTATCAAGTCCTTTGAATAATATCCAGATGTTTACTGAACCGAGAAGGATTGTGATAAATGTTATAAGAATTACAATAGGAATATAGATTAAATTAATGCTTAACAACGTTTCATAAATTCTTTGCAATTTTATCTTATAAAGTAATAAAAAGATTAGGATTAGGCTTACAATTAACTTTAGGATAAAGGATTTCCTGTTCATAATCGAGAAGATTGAAACAGGTTTATTTAAAGCTATTTGGGTGCTTATTATAACAGATCTAAGAAGTATGTTCTACAGTATATAAATCCTTATAAATAACATCGCGATAATATTGCGATAACTGGAGGTGCGATATGCCACGAAATGTAACTACAGTATCAATTCCTAAGCCCTTAGCTGATAAAATAAGGGAGAGGATAAAGGGAACTGGTTTTAACGGTATTTCTAGTTATGTGACATATATATTGAGGACTGTGTTGTCAAAAGTGGAAGAGAAAGGAGATAACAAAGCGAAAGAGGCTTTTACGAAGGAAGATGAAGAGGAGGTAAAGGCAAGGCTCAGAAGTCTTGGATATCTTGATTAAAATGTTAGTGATAGGTTTAGATGGAGCAACTTGGAAGGTTATTAAGGATAATATAAATGAATTTCCAACAATCAAGAAGTTAATGAATGAAGGATATCATAAGACAATAACAGTGAGGGGGAAGCCTTTATCGGTTCCATTATGGTGCACGATATTCTCAGGAAAAAAGCCAGAGGAGCATGGACATGAAGAGTTTGTTGTTAATGGAAAATTATTACACAGAGATGATATTAATCTGGATTTTATCTGGGATATACTGAATAAGCAGGGCTACAAAGCGTTTGCAATAAATATTCCATTTGTACTTCCACCTTATAATTTCAATACACAATTTGATGCAATAAGTTATGGGCTTCCTGAAACAGAAGAAGAATGGGAAAAAGAATTGTGGAGTGTTACTGAAAAAGCTAAAGATTTACTACAGACTAAACCAGATTTACTTTGTGTAGTTTATACTTTGCTTGATAGAGTGCAACATTATTATTGGGGGAGCAGTGAGGTTGTGAGATGGTATAAGAAGATTGATGATTCAATCAAGGAATTAATTCAATTTGATAATAAAATAATTTTATTATCTGATCATGGGTTCTGCAGTTTTGGAGAGGCTAAGATAAAAACTTTGAAGAAAGCTAACATAGATGGAAGAGAAGTGAAAGGGGATCATCATGAAGAGGCTATTTTAATTGCTAAGAATATTAATTATGATATTAAAAATCCTGAGGATATATTTTATGCTATAATGAATGAATTTAATGGAAATAAAAATGGAACAGAAGAATAAATTTGTTGAAATGAATCTTGATGAACTAGAGAACAATAGCTTTTATGTAATCAGAGAAGCAGCCGCTCAGTTCAAAAATGTTGGAATATTATGGTCGATGGGGAAAGATGCTACAGTGATGCTTTGGATGATTAGAAAGGCTTTCTTAGGAAAAGTTCCTTTTAAGGTTATTCATGTTGATACTGGACATAAATTTCCTGAGATGTATGAGACGAGAGATAAGTATGCGAAAGAGTGGAATTTGAATTTAGATATCGAGAAGGCAGAGTATGTTGCTGATCCAGAGAAACATAGAGAGAGATGCGGGGAGATTAAAGCGAATGCTGTAAAAGAAGCTGTAAGTAAGCATAAGTTTGATGCAATATTTGTTGGAATTAGAAGAGACGAGCATGTTCTAAGAACGAAGGAAAGATATTATTCGCCCAGAGATAAAAATTTTCAATGGGACTATCAAAACCAACCTGCTGAGATGTGGGGGATTTTGAATAATATTTTGGAAGAAGGAGAACACATGAGAATACATCCCTTACTTGACTGGAATGAATTAGACATATGGAGGTATATTAAGAAAGAGAGTATTCCTGTAAATTCTTTGTATTTTTCTAAGAGCGGAAATAGATACAGAAGTCTTGGATGCGTTCCTTGTACAAAGCCTGTTCCTTCAAATGCTTCTAATGTTGATGAGATAATTGATGAATTAAAAACAACTGAATTTTCTGAGAGAAGCGGAAGATTGTCTGCAAGAGAACAGACTTATATTATGCAGAAGTTGAGGGCTTTAGGATATTTTTAACATGAAAAGGAATATCAATTTGGCTATTGTTGGACATATAGATCATGGAAAATCGACTTTCATAGGCAGACTTCTTTATGATTCTGGATATCTAAAGAAATATGAGATTGCAGCTTTACAGAGTGAAGAAGGAAATCAACTTGATTTTGCTCATTTCTTGGATATTTACAAGGAAGAAAGAGAAAATGCAATGACTATTGATACTACTAAAAGATTTTTTGAAACTGGAAATTATCAATTTACAATTATTGATTCGCCGGGACATAAGGAATTTATTAAGAATATGTTGAGCGGGGTATCTGAGGCGCAATATTCTATTGCGATCGTGTCTGTTTTAGAGAATGATGGTATACAAGAACAAACTAAAAGGCATTTGAGCTTGTTAAATATCCTTGGAGTTAAATTATTAGCTGTTGCAATTAATAAGATGGATTTAATTAGTTATAGTAAAGAAGCTTATTCTTCCTTAGTTGAAGAGCTTAAGAATTTCTTGAACAATATAGGATATGATCCCGATAATGTCATATTCATTCCTATGTCTGCAAAGAATGGGGAGAATATCTTTAGAAGATCAGGGAATATGGAATGGTATAGAGGACCGACTATTGTTGAGTGTCTAGATTTAAATGTTGTGCCTCCTGTTCATCAGGTTTCAAAACCTTTAAGATTAATTGTGCAACATACATCAAAAGAAGATTCAATTATGTTTGGAAGAATCGAGAGTGGTAAATTAATTTTAGGAGATGGGATTGTATTTGAACCTTCGAATGTTGAGGGGGTAGTTAAGAAGATATTTTTATTGGGAAGTGAGGTTAAAGAATCATTTGCTGGAGAGGCCGTAGGATTTACTTTTGATACAGATAAGTTTGATCTTATTCAGAGAGGTGATGTGGGAGGAAATAGGGAAAATATTCCAAGAGCAACAAAGCAGGCCATTGTTGAAGTTATTTTGACTTTTGATGTTAATTTTAAAGTTGGGGATGAATTAATTTTTAGATGTGGAACTAATGAAGTCAAAGCTGTTGTTTCTAAAATAATTAAGAAGATTAATTCAGAAGATCTGAGTTTTATTGATGACGAGCCTGTTTCCTTGAGTGAGGGACAGATAGGGGTCTTGAAGTTAACTTTTGACAAGCCGATTGTTCTCGAGAGATACCAGGAATTCAAAGAGTTGGGGAGATTTGTATTAATAAAGAACAAAAAAGCAGTTCCCGGAATTGTGATCCAGACTTCCGATATTACAGATTATTCTTTGAAACTTGTATGTGGAATAAGTCCCTTGACAATAAAACACCTTGATAACTTAATTAAGCAGAGAAGAGTGTCGATGTTGAGGATTAATGGTGCTTTTGAACTTCCAGATATCAATTTGATTAAATCTTATAAATTACCTATAGTATTAGATATTCCTGGAGAAAGGAAGAAGAAGAAAACATCTAATTTATCTGATGACGAGTTAATTAAAATTGCTGTAGAAAATAATTTAGATTATGTTGCTCTGTCTTATGTGAAGTCCGATGATTGGATAAGAAAAGTTAGAGAGATTATTGATAAGAATAATTCATCTGTGAAGATAATTGCGAAAGTTGAGACTAAAGAGGCGATACAGAATTTGGATCCTATAGTTAAATCTGCTGATATGATATTAATTGACAGGGGAGATTTAGGAAGCGATGTTGGATTTGAGAAGGTTCCTTTTTATCAGGATATGATAATAAAAACTTGCAAGAAATACGGAAAGAAAATAGCTGTTGCAACTGAAGTAGCAGCATCAATGATAAATCCTGAAAGGCTTAATTATTCTGATGTGACCCAGATTTATAGTTTTGTTAAGAATAAGGTTGATTATTTGGTGTTAGCTGAGGAAACTACGATAAATAATAATCCTGTTTCTTCTGTAGAAATAATAAATAAGATATTGGATTTTGCTGAAGTGTGTTAATTATTTCTTCATATCAGCAAGAAATCCGAATAATAAAATCTGAATTCCCATCACAATTAATAAAACAGTTAATACCGTAAGGGGAAGATGACCTACATTCTTTCTTATGAAAAAATCGATTAATACATAAGCTCCTACGATTAATCCAACAAGAATGAAAAATAAACCAATTCTTCCGAAGAATTTTAGAGGTTCGAAGTCCCTGTACAATCTTAAGATATTAATCCATGCCTTAATTGCGTATTCGAAAGGACCCTTAAGAAGTTTACTTTTTCCTGATTTACGAGAGTAGAAGTGTGTTGGGATTTCTTTTATTTTAAGACCAGATCTTACTGCTCTTATAATCTGTTCCTGAGTGTAAGTATGATTAGATATTATTGGAAGAGAAGCTGCTTTTTTGTTCATTGCTCTAAAACCAGTCTGACAATCTCCTACTCTGAATCTTGTTATATCTGAAATAACTTTTGAAAATGCTTTGTTGCCAAGTCTTTTCATCAAAGGCATACTGTCTATTCCGCCTTGAAATCTATTTCCTAAAACAAGATCTGCTTCTCCATCTTCTATTGGTTTAATCAAGCGAGGAATATCTTTAGGAGAATACTGATAATCTGCATCGATATGTATAATAATATCAGGATTTAATTCTAAAGCTTTTTTCATCTCAGTTTTGAATGTTTCTGCTAAGCCCATTCTTACAGGATTTGAGAATACAACAGCACCTAATTTATAAGCTACTTCTTTTGTTCTGTCTGTGGAACCATCATCTAAGACAAGAATCTTGTAACTATATCTGGAACTTTTCATTACTTCATGAATATCTTTGACTAGCATTGCTAGTGAAGATTCTTCATTAAATGCGGGTATTGTGATAACGACCGATTTCATGATACTTTATTAATTTAAAAAAAGTTATAAATCTTTAGTTTTCTGAATTTTTAATGTATCAAATACTTCTCCAGTAATTGAGTTTATTGCCTTTAATTCTAAAGAGTTTTTATTTATATTTACTTTAGTGAAATGCTGCGCGTTATGAAGCTTTGCTGAGATAAGACATGGATCTTTAGGCATCCAGTTTCTCTTTAATCTGCCTCCTGCACCTGTTGTAATTGTGATGAATGAGTCTGGATTTATGTAATTAGGATCTTGTTCTTGGTTTATTGGGTTATTGTTTTTTAATGGGAATAATCTTTCGTAGGTGTGAGCATTTCCTGTGAAAACAATATCTACTTTGTATTCTTCTAAAATTGGATAAAGTTTTGTTAGAGATTCAAATGTATTCTGGTAGGTACATGTTAGACCATTGTGATGAATTATTAAAATTTTCCAGTTTTTATTTTTATTTCTTTTAAGATCTTCAATCAGCCAATTCATTTGATTTTCTTCATCGAATAAAGTAGTACCATTGAAGCTATCTAGCACTATAAAATGGGAATTTCCATAGTCTAAAGAGTAATAATGCTCGTTGTTTGGAAGGAACCATTCTTTTTCGAAGTTTAATTTAGGATCTGAATTCCAGTCATGATTACCTAGGGCAGGGAAGACAGCTGTATTTGGAAATGTCCTGTAGAAATATCTGAATAAGTTCTTATCGTAATCTTCTGATAACCCATCCGGATAAACAACATCGCCTACAATGAAAATTAAATCAGGTTTTTCTTTTAGATTTGATATTCTTTCTGCTGTAGATATTTGGATACCATCTTCTGCACCTATGTCGCCGAATACGATAAAATTGAATTCTTCATCATTTGGGTCATTGGTATGAAAGAAATAATCTTCATCCTTGATTTCCTGATTATTGATTTTTAATTTGTAATAATATTTATCTCCTTGTTTAAGATTTTTTAAAGTGATAAAATGATGATCTGTGAATTCTTTATCTGTTGCAACTGGATATCCTTTCTGATTAGCTGAATAAAGAATTGAGGCTTTAGACGGCTCTCTTGTTTTAAATGAAATTGTGACTGAAGTATCTGTGACATTCTGAAGATAAGGCTGGCGAATTAATAATGGTCTTTCCAATTTATAAAGATAAATATCTTTATATTCTTTTAATAATTGGTGGTCTAATTTATCATGAGAGACTAAATAATCTGCATCAGGATGCCTATCTACTGTGCTTGTTACTATGTTGCTATTAATCCATAAACCAATCAGAGATGAGTGAAGACGAGAGAAGATTTCCTTTGTACATAGTGTATGTCTTATGTCTCTCATTACACAATGTCTTTCGTCTATCATCAAAGTGCTATCTTTTTCAACCAGATTTCTAATTTCCTTGCTGAACTCGAAATAAGGATTTTTAGTTAATTGAAGAGATGTATAGAATGTAATTGAGAAACTGATTAAAGATACAAAAATAAATAAAGTAATGTAAATGTAAGGAATTTTGTTTAAATTAATTCTTTTTATTAAATAATATGAAGCTATTAAAATAACAACTGCTATGAACAAGCTGATGAAAAACACTAGGAGATTATTCTTTAGTATTTTATTGAGGGCGTAACCTATTGCTCCTAACCAGGATAAAGAGGCGTTACGAACAGGGAATAAAGAGGATATTAATGCTTGTGAACCCAAAATTAAAATAATAAATCCTATTGTGAAGTATTTTTTTAGATTTATTTTTTTAATTAAATGGCTTAAGCCTACAAATCCAAGCGTAATTAGTAAAGGTGATATCGTGTCGATATATCTGCCTAAGATACTGCCGGTGAACCATGGTATGAAGAGCGTTGCTTTCTGGAATATTTCTGTGACAGGCCTTACATTCTTGAATGACAATACGAAGATTAATTCTATCAAAAATAAAACCGATAAGTATAATAAATATTTTTCTTTATTGTTTTTAAGAATATCTTTATACGTTATTAAAGGCGCTAATGGAAGGATAATGAACAATGATAATAAAATATAAAATAGGTGATTAAATACCCAGATGAAGAATAATGTAATAGACTTAATTAAACCAATAGGTTCGTAATTTGTTATAACTCTTGAGTTGCCTGCTGTGATGCTTTCTAACGTTAAGTTATCTAATTTTAAGTCTGTGACTGCTATAACCCATGAAAATATAGTGATGGCAAACAGGATGAATGGAATAAGATTCTTCAATGATTTCTTGTAATCTTTCTTGATAAAAATAACTAATAAGAAATTGAATATTAATAAGACTCCAGTTATTTTTGTTAATAATGCTAATGAAGTGAAAATACCGAATAAAATATTATTTTTTAATGAATTATTGTTAATTGTTCTGAATAGGAAATAGAACGATGTTAGGAATAAAGTGTAGAATAAATTTTCATTCATAATGTAGGGAGATAAAGCGAAACTTGCTGGAAATACCGATATTATAGAGGCAATTAATAATGATTTTTTATCATCGAAGAATTCTTTTGCTAAATAAAATGCAGGAAATATTATCAGAGATGATAGGACCGCATTGATTATCTTTGTTACAATGTAGATTAATATTGAATCTTTGAAGATATTTGCTATTGATGTTATTATAATGTAAAGAGGGAACATAATTATTGGAATATCATGGACGGTGAGTCTTGAATCATGATAGAAACTTCTTGCTAATTTTAAATGAATATATTCATCGCTGAATATTGTTGGAGATAATATGAATAAAGATAATATAATTTTAGCTAGTAAAATTATACAGAATATCCATATCAGATTTTTATTGAGTTTCATTGTTAATAACTAAAACATCAAGGCTTTTAAGTCTTTAGAACAAATTCCTTCTTTTAAGCCATCCTATCAAAGAAATAGCCCGATCTTGGATTGTGTTATTATGAAAAATATGAATGAAATCTAGGATAATGTGAAGAGCCATGCCTAATAAAGTTATTAGGAACATGTAAAAGATGAATTTGATATCGTAGATATAAGACAAGATAATAACTAGGATCATGAATAACCAGAATTCTATTGTGTGGAAAATGTGAAGAATATCATTTACTTTTGTTTTTCTTTTGTCTATATTATCGTGATATACGTAAGCTTTTTTGAGGCTTAGGCTTTTGAATGCAAATATATAATAAAGATAATGATCGAAATCTATTAAGAAGCCACCTACGACAGCCCATAGGCTATGATAACCAACGAAAGGAAATAATACAAATGATAATATAATCGATGTTAGCAAGTGTATGATGACGTTCATGGTATTTTAATTCTCGTTAGCATGATTTAAAAAACCTTTGAATTTTTCTTTTTTTAACTATCAGAGATGTTAATGAGTGAATAAATTCGATTAAATTGAAAGTATTTCGATTAATGATTGTAAATGAAGCAGTTTTTTTAAATTATCTTGTAGATTATTCTATCTTGACTGTAAGAAATGATGATTATTAATAGAAAAGAATATTAAGAAGTAAATTAAACAGTGTTTTATGAAAAGTGAAAATATTCATAGTACAAGTAGTATGTCTAAGCGATTTATGACTGCTGGTGGTATTATATCTAGTCTTTTTGGTATTTTGATAGGATTGAATGCTGCTGTAACAAGCAATTATATATTACTCGGAATATGCGGGGTTTTTATTATTGTGGGTGTACTATTATTGATTTTATCGTTTGATTAAGATGGATACGAAAAAGAACACATTAGATTTAATGCATCAGAGGTATCTTCAGTATAAGATAGCAGTTATAATAATTATATTCAGTTACATCATTGGTGTTATGATTGCACTATTGACAAAGCAAATTTCTTTGTTAAATACTGTACAAGCAGTCTATTTATTTTTTATTTCTGTTGTTGTATTTATTTTTGGATACCTGCTGTTAGTTAAATTTAATAATAAACTTAATGAAATAATAAGAGAGATAGAAGGATTGTAAATAGCTCTAATAGTGGTATCAAAATTTACGTTAAATATAAAAATAGTTGATTAGTAAGATTTATATTGCCGGGGTCGCATAATCTGGTAGTGCGCTGGAGCCTTTAGGGTAGCGAATCTCGAAAACCAGTGTCCTTGGACGTGCAGGTTCAAAAATCAGAACCGAGGTTCCGATACCTCCTGAATTGAGAGTCCTGCTCCCGGCGTATATTAAAATGAAGACTAAATTTACTGCCTATCTTATTATAGTAATTCTGATAATTGGAGCATTTTTTTTATTTAGAGAAAGAGAAGTAAAACAACAAGAACTAATTAATGTCCCCGAAGTAAAAGAACCTGAACCGGAACCTGCTGTAGTTGAAGAAGTTATAAAATATATTTTTATTCCTGATACTTTTAACAACAGAATTCAAATATTTGATCCGGATGGTAATTATATAAATTCCATTGGTAAGTTTGGTTTTGATAAAGAAGAGCTTAGATTTCCCTTAGATGCAATATATTTTGATGATAAAGTATATGTATTGGATCGTGGAAATAATAAAATCAAAGTATTTGATTTAAATGGCACTTTTTTATTTTTGTTTGATAATAAAGAAATAGATATTCTATTACCTTACGATATTGATATATTTGATAATAAATTGTATATCATAGACACTTTTAATAACAAAGTTAAAATTGTAGATTTAAATGGTAAGCTTTTATATCAATTTGGCAATATGAGTAGTTATGCATTTACTAATATAAGTACCCGTAAAAACTTAAAATTTCCTCTTGGATTGGCTGTAAATAAAGATTATATCTACATTTCTGATACAATGAACAATAGGATAGCTGTATTTACCCATGATGGTAATTTTGTAAAAGAATTTGGCAATGACTTAAAGAAACCATTTGGAATTACATTATATAATGATTTAATATACGTTGCAGATTCTGATAATAGCATGGTAAAGGTCTATAATACTGATGGTGAACTAATAAATTCATTTGGCAGTTATGGGACTAAGGAAGAACAATTTAAACATCCTTCAAAAATGTGGATAATTAATGATCACATTTATATTGCAGATACTATGAACCACAGAATAAAAGTTTATACTCTTGATGGAAAACTAGATTTCATATTTGGACGTTTTGGCAATAGACCTGGTGAATTTAAATTTCCCGGTGGAAAAAGAAAAGTTAGTAATGTATATTCTAGTTTAAGTCTGAGTTCGAGTGTTTAAATAAATTAATAATTTTTATTCTTCCAACAAACTTTGAATTATAGAAGCGAAAGCAGGTCTTGTAATAAATACTCCAATTGTTATTCCGATGATTGTTGTTACAGCAAAACCTCTGATCAATCCTGCACCTGCAAAGTATAAAGGAAGCATTGTCAATCCTGTTGTGAAGAATGCTGTGAATATTATTGAGAAAGCCCTTTTTATTTTATCTTTCCAATTTAAATATCGAGATGATTTTCCTAAAGATTCGTCTACAACAATAACCTGGTCGTCAATTCCTGTACCAACAGCTGCAATAATTCCTGCTATACCTGCTAGATCAAGATTCCATTGAATTAAGGCAGCCACCCCTAAAGTTAACAGAATTTCTGTCAGGCTAATAAAAATCATAGGAATTATTATTTTTAATCTTCTGTATCTGATTAAAATAACAACTGCCACTGCGATGAAGGCTGCTATAACAATAAATGTTGCATTCTTGATAAATTCTTGTCCTATAGCAGGGCTTATTGTGTCAAGCTTTACTGTTTCCAGTTTTACCGGAAGACTTCCTGTAATCAAGATGGTTTGCAATTTATTCATCTGAGCTGCTGCATTTTCATAGGCTGATTCTTCAGTAGGACCGAAGCCTGGGCCTGTGATAGAAATCTGAGTGGTTTTTCTTCCTCTCAAGTCAACATCAATTCTTAATGAATCTACTAACTGATCATCTAGATAAAGGTCTAATGACTTAGATAGAAAATCTCCTGAAGAGGAGACATTAACTTCCAATTCTTTTGTGATATCAGCATGTTTTTGAGCTGCTTCTTCTGACAAACCAATAGCGAACTGGAATCTACACTGCCACTGATCTTTTGATAATTCTGTACAAGGAGGTATAATTCCGGAGCAAGAGCCGTCGTTTCTGCATACAAAAGGAATATCTCCCCTGCCACCAACGAAAGCAGTTTCATTTCCTATTCTGGCTTCAAATTTTCCCTGCTTGGAGATTAAGTCTCGAACTTCTTCCCGAGAAGCACCTGCTATTTCGATTAAGACATACCTGTTTCCTTCTAAATCACTAGCTGGCCTTAATCTTAAATCTGCTAGGCCATAGACATTCAATCTTCTTTCTAATACTGCGATAATGTCTGATATAATATTATCTGTTATTTTCTGATCTGAGATTGGCTTTAATAAAACCCTTGTACCTCCTGATAAATCCAGGCCCCTTTTAATATTAGACTTTTTGGATACTCCTATAGTGATATCTGGAAGAGAGGATAATAGCATAGCGTATTCTGATTTACTTGTTCTTAGGATTAAGGGTTTTTTAATGAATAAGGATTTTGTTAGATTAGTTAATTCTTCTTCTGAATTAATTGGAATATTATTAATTGAGATTATTTTATAGTTTATTCTTATTGACGAATTCTTTAGTTCTTCATCTAGAGAAACTATAGTTAGGTTTTCTTGAATAAAGCCCAGATCTCCGGTGTTAGAATATTCGAATGTTCCTTCGCTTGTTGTTAGTTTGATATTTACTGGACTAAACTGTAGCTTTGATATTTCTTCATTATATTGTTGAATTGTATCTGCTCTGATATTATTTACTGAGATTAGTTTTTCATTTGATTTAATGTTGTAAGAGGATATTTCTGAGCCTTCCCTTACAGATTTGATTTCTATGCCTTTAGCCCATGGATTAGGATTAATTGCTAAAATAGCTAGTACTATGGCTATTATCAATATCCAGACCCGCATTGTTAGTATTTTTCTCATGTTATTGAATATTCTGTTTAGATTCTTTTCTTAGTTGGTATGAAATTAATATAGGAGCGTTCATGCAGTAGGTCATGATAATATCTACAAGCAACCCTATATTTA
>CAYIFT010000009.1:0-19734 GCA_964362765.1 Candidatus Woesearchaeota archaeon
CAAAAAGAAGAATAAATTTATAAACCTAATTCTTTAGTCTACACTTATGGCTAATAGATACAATGAATCTAATCAAAATGAAGAGGATATTCAGAAGGTTAAAATACCTAGAGGTAGAGAGGTTATAGGCATTTTAGATCAAAGGCTAGGTGCATCCAGAATGCGCGTAAAATGTCTGGATGGTAAAACAAGAATCTGCAGAATTCCAGGAAGGATCAAAAGAAAATTATGGGTACGTGAACAAGATATTGTTCTAGTAGAACCATGGGAGTATGATCATGATAAAAAAGGCGATATCATATTCAAATACAGGCCAACACAAGTTTCATGGTTGCAGAAGAAAGGGTACCTAAAGAAACTTGAAGAATTAGAAGAATTCTAAATATGTTTCAGTCTGAATTAAGAATACCTAAAGAAAGGGTTGCCATTCTGGTCGGCAAAAAAGGCGAAATAAGGAAATTAATAGAAAAAAGAACTAACACTAAGATTAAGATAAGCAGAGAAGGCGATGTAACTATTTCTGGGGAAGATAACTTGAATATTTTCATCACAATATCTATAGTAAAGGCGATTGGCAGGGGTTTTAATCCACACATTGCAATGACATTGTGGAATGAAGCCAATGCCCTTGAAATAATTAATATAAAAGATATAGTAGGTGACTCAGAAAAAAAACTTCAACGAGTAAGAGCCAGATCGATAGGAGCAGAAGGAAAAGTACGAAAATATTTGGAAAAAATAACAAATACAAGCATATCTATATACGGAAAAACTATTTCTATCATTGGTAAAATTGAAGATGTTCATACAGCAAAATTAGCTATAGAAAAATTAATACGTGGTTCAGAACACGGAAATGTTTATAAATACATTGAAAAACAAAAGCAAAGATTGCAATAAAATTTTTTAAAAGAGGAAAATGGCTAAATCTAAGAACCAACCAAAGTTAGAATTAATAAAAGCAGAAGAATTAGCTCAGCAGCAGAGAGAGATTTCTGTTGCAGCATTCTTTGAAAAGAATAGACATCTTCTTGGATTTGATAGTCCGGTAAAAGCATTGGCAACAGCTGTAAAAGAAATGGTTGATAATAGTTTAGATGCTTGTGAAGAAATGCACGTATTACCTAATATCATAGTGATAATTAAGGAATCAGGAGAAAATAGGTATATTGTTTCAGTTGAAGATAATGGTCCAGGAATAGTAAAAGAACAAATTCCTAGAGTGTTTGCAAAATTACTTTATGGAAGTAAATTCTATAGATTTTTCCAATCTCGCGGACAACAAGGATTAGGCGTCTCGGCCTCTATTTTATATGGACAGCTAACAACTGGAAAACCAGCAAAGATCACTTCAAGAATTTCACCAAAAAAGCCTACACATTATTATGAGCTACATATAGATATTGCGAAAAATGAACCAGAAATTGTTGTTGATAAAGAAATTGAATGGATAAAAGATCATGGAACAAAAGTAGAAATAGAATTAGAAGGAAAATATCAGAAAGGAAGACTAAGTGTTGATGAATATTTAAAACAAGCAGCAATTGCAAACCCACACTTAAACTTAGTTTACATCGATCCGTTAAAAGAAAAAGTAGAATTCAAAAGAGTAACAAATGAACTTCCAGAAGAGCCTAAAGAAATTAAACCACATCCTTATGGTATTGAACTTGGTGTTCTAATAAGAATGTTAAGAAATACGGAATCAAGAAATCTAAGATCTTTTTTAACAAATGAATTCTCTCGAGTTAGTAATGCAGTTGCAGATGAAATAATAAATAAAACAGGATTGAAACCAGATTTAAAACCAAAAGAAATATCGACGCAAGACGCTGATAAAATATTCAGAGTAATTCAACAAGTAAAAATAATGTTACCACCAACAGACTGTTTGAGCCCTATTGGTGAAGATCTTCTATTAAAAGGATTGAAAAAAGAGATCAATGCAGAATTTTATGCAGCAATTTCAAGATCACCAGCAGTTTATAGAGGTATACCTTTTGAGATAGAGGTAGCGATTGCTTACGGTGGAAGTTCATTTCAACAGGATGAATTAGTCAGGGTAATTAGATTCGCAAACAGAGTTCCTTTAATTTATCAGCAAAGTGCATGTGCAATTACGAGGTCTATATTAAATACAGATTGGAAAAACTATGGATTGCAACAAAGTAAAGGTGCTCTTCCAATAGGCCCTGCTTTAATTACAGTTCATATAGCATCAGTCTGGGTTCCGTTTACATCGGAAAGCAAAGAAGCAATTGCTCATTACGATGAAATCATAAAAGAAATTAAATTGGCTTTACAAGAATGTGGAAGAAAACTTCAAACCTATATTAGAAAAACTGTTCGTGTGAAAGAAGCAAAGGAAAGGATATCTTTGTTTGAAAAATATATACCAGAAGTAGCAAATTCTTTATCCATATTAACAGGAAAGAAAAAAGAATTAATAGTAATTTCACTTAATAAAATGTTAAAGAAAGGCCTTCCTGAATTAATAGCCCAGGCTAATGGTGAAAATAAAAATGGTAAAGCAAAAGAATAAATCTGCTGAAAAATTAAAAGATCTGGGAAATAAAGTAGTGGATGATATAGATAAAGGGAAAAATCCCATAATCACATTTTCGCTTAGAAATTTGAGCAATATTGTTTTTGATTCTAAAACAAGGACTTTAAAGTTGGGCGATAAAATAGGTTCTAGAAGTTTCTTTAATGTTGCTCATTCAAAAAAATTCTTGCAAACTATTGAAATTGCATCTATTCTTAAAAAAGAACTTCTTGAATCTGGAAAACATGAGCATCTTAGAGGGGTTTTTTACATGGCCAAGAGAACTATTCCAGGAACTAATGTTAACATCGTTGACGAGCAAATGGAAAGTGATGATATTATTGAGGACCTTGAAGTCATAACTGGTTTATCAAGAGAGCAGTTGCATGTTTCTGCTAATAAAATGGGCAGTATGGTTGGTAATGTTGTTTTAGAGGATAGTGGAGACACCATCGATTGTTCAAAATTAGGTCGTGGAGGATATTCAATTCCATCAATTACTGATGAATTAGAATTTAAAAAAATAAATGCAAAATATATTCTTTATATGGAGAAAGCAGCAATATTCGAGAGATTGAATGAAGATAAATTTTGGCAAAAGAATAACAGTATCTTAGTTACATCGCAGGGGCAGACAACAAGAGGAATCAGAAGATTGCTACAAAGGTTATCTGAAGAAAAAGATCTTCCAATATATGTTTTGACGGATTTTGATTGCTGGGGATTCTATATTTATTCTGTTATTAAGTACGGCTCAATTGCACTTGCCCACGCGTCAGAAAAACTAACAATTCCAGGTGTTAAATTCTTAGGTATAACTGCAGATGATATAATAAAATATGATCTAAAGAAACATCTTATTAAACTTAATGATCAAGACTTAAAGAGGATGAAGCAAGTTTCAGAGTATGAATGGTTTAAAGACAATAAAGATTGGCAAAGGCAACTTAAAATGATGAAAGATTTTGGTGCAAAAGCAGAGATTCAGTCGTTAAGTGCAAAAGGCATTAGTTTTATTAGCGAAACTTACCTTCCAAACAAAATAAAAACTAAGGACTTTTTAGAATAGAAACATTTTTATTTATATAAGTTTAATTCATAATTTATGAAAAAACAAAGAATAGTGATATGTGGAAGTATGCGTTTTGTTGATCAGATGAAAGAATGGAAAGATAAACTTGAATCGAAAGGTTATGAAGTATTAACTCCAACGTTATTTGACTTTCATAAAGTTAGAGATGAAGATGGTGATCTAATAAAATTCGAAGAAATTAAGAGGAGAGAATCAAGAAATCATTTCGAAAAAGTTAAAGATGCAGATATCCTGTTAATTTTAAATTATGATAAAGATGAAAAAAAGAATTATATTGGAGGAAATACATTTGCAGAAATTTCTTATGCTATTGCTTTAAATCTTTGTCATGGAAAAAATATTAAGATCTATACAGTTAATCCTTTACCGCTAGACTCACACTATTTTGAAGAATTAAATGCGTGGGGAATAAAGCAGTGGAATGGAGAATTATAATCAATAACTTAATAAATCTATTCTACTTATTCTATAACGCCCTGCCGAAAAGACTCCGCAGATTATTACGCTAGAGATGAAAGCGGTAGGATCATGCAGGGCAAAAATTCATAATCCTTATAAACTTTATTCTAAAATATTATTATATGAAAAGATGGTATAAGATAATGTTATTGCTTGTTGTATTAGCAGCCATATATTATATTATTAGAAAAATCGATTTAATACATATATATGAAGTAATAAAAAAAGCCAATTATGAATTACTAGTCCTCGCATTTTTATCCATGGGATTATCTTTTTTATCATGGAATTACAGATATTATAAAATTTTAAGGCATTTTAAAAAAGGAATTAATTTTTTTTCATTATTTCCAATCTTGATGTCAGGGGTTTTAATTAATACAGTTACACCAACTGCGTCCTCAGGTGGAGAACCTTTGATGGCTTATTTAGCATCAAGAAAATATAAAATTAAAGCAGCCCAAGCATTAGCATTGACATTTTTAGATAAAGTTTATAACGCAATAATATTCTTTTTTATCACACTGTATTGTGTATTATTCATATTTTTCTTCATTAATATTCCACCTTCTATCAAAGCAACAATATTAACTTTATTGATCATATCATTAATAATTATTTTACCATTTATTTTTGTTAAAGAAAGATTAAAACTAAAAAATTTTTTCAGCAAGTTAGTATTAAAGGTATTATTCGCAACTATTAATAAGGTAAATAAAAGATTCCCAACATTTAAAGATTTTGAATTGTTTGTAATCAAAAAAATCCAATACATATTACAAATATTTAAGATAGGATTAAAAGATAAGCATTTGATTACAGTAGGCACAGTCTCCACATTGTTGGTTTGGTTTTTTATGTATCTCTCCCAATATTTTGTATTTAAAGCACTTAATTATGATATAAGATTCAATGCAATTCTAATTGTAGTCTCATTAGCATGGTTAGTCGGTAATTTGGCTGTAATTCCTGGTGGAATAGGTGTATTTGAGGCAACTATGATAGCCCTATACTCTGCATTTGGAATTAATCTAGCAATTGCAGGTTTAGCAACTTTAATAACAAGAATAATATATTATACATTTGCAATCGGTATAGGTTATCTATCCTTATTATATACCCAATTCCATATAAAATAGTCATGTTTTTAAATTAAATTTTATCTAATCTTTCTATGCCAACATAGCTCAGCTAGCAGAGCATTTGCCTTGTATGTTTCAAGGAGAGCAAAAGGTCGCCGGCGCAAATCCGGCTGTTGGCTATTTAAGGGCCGGTAGTCTAGAGCTAAAGAGTGGACAATGGCTATGACATCTCTTTGACGTGGAGAAGGTCGAAGGTTCAAATCCTTCCCGGCCCATACTTTTTTCAGGTATATAGCTATGGAGAAAAAATTTAACCATCTTACCCTTTTCTTCAAAAAGGGAAAAGGTAGTTTGTTCATTCTAAGTTGAGAGTTTGATGTTAGTTAGTTTCTAGTTGATACTAGAGATGTGTATGGTATTGCTCATCTCTTCTATATGTTCTGTTCTTCTTGAATATGATATTGAGTATTGTGTAGACGGTAGAGAAGGTAGTGTAGGTAGTGAGAAGGATGAGATCAGCTTATTTCTTAGGAGACGGCTCTTCTCTTTCTAATGTTTCTTCCCAAGCCCTATACTGTTCTTTTTCTATATTATAAATAGCTTTTTCTACCCCATCTTTTAGAGAGTCTTTATTTCTTTTGCTATAGCGAGATAGACTTAAGCGCTGCCCTGCTTCATAAATCTTATCTGCTAGATCAGAACGAACTATTGAATAAGCAATATAACGTCTTGTAATTGTCTTGCGAACTTCTCTTTTTAAATCTGGAGGTAAATCTTTGTTTTTATGGTAGTATTCTGACAGATTATAATGTAGCATCTTAATTGTGTTAATCGCTCTCCTAATTACTACGCTTTTTGCTATTCCTAGACTTCTTCGAGCAGCAATTAACGCTTCAAGTCTTTCCGCAATATCGTTATTTGATGTAGTCATAAATACTCTTCCTTCTTCCATTTTTATCAATTTATATACTGTAGTATATACTTAAGAATTTATCGCTTATTTTATTTCTAACTTATATTCTTAAAAACCATTATTTTCTAAAATAAAAAACTTTATAAATGAGAGTTTCTACATTAAAAAAGGTTTAAAAAAGCTTTAAACTATGAAAAGAGGTTAAAACATCCTTTAAAGCCTAAGAAAAAAAGCAGGTGTTAGGGACCCTATGATACCTTTAGAGAAGGAGCTATTAGATTTCATTAGAAAGCACGACCTAGTGAACTACACTCTAATAGCTAAACATTATAAAATAAAAAACACCACTGTTTCTGACATAATAGATGCTTTAGAAAAAAAGAAACTAGTAGAGGTACGAAAACTAGGAGGTTCTAAAATTGTTAGAATTAAGAAAAATGACTAAAGCGCAGGCTACAGGATTCTTCATTATTGCACTCCTCATCGTTTCTTTGGTTGTAACTATTTACTTTGTTAAAGATACTGTTTTCTTCGAAAGACTAAGAGGAGAAACAGAAAAAGCAATAACAATTCCAGAATTTGCTAAAGAAGTAGAAGCCTTTACAGAATCTTGTATCCGAAACTCTCTAATCGGAGGAGCAGATATCTTAGGAGCACAAGGTGGATATATAACATTGCCACTTGATCCTTATCCTATAAGTCCGTTTAATCTATTCTCAAATTCGCTCGATTTATTTGGAGAAGGCAAGGCATTAATCCCTTATTGGTTTTATGAAACAGTTAATGGTATCGAGAAAATCCAAATGCCAACATTAAAATCAATGGAAGATCAATTAGCTCAATATACTAAATTAGAATTACCACAATGTTTGAGTGACTTCGAAAATTATAGAAAAAAAGGATATTCAATAAATTATGGTATTGTTATTCCAAAAATTATAATTAATAAAGACGAAATTATTGCAACCATTAATTTTCCAATTAAAATTAAATTTCAAAATCAAGAATTTAACATAGAAAGATTTAAAGTATCGGTAGAAAAGAATCTGGGAAGATTATACGATTTAGCAAAAGAAATATACCTTAAAGAAAATATAAACTTCTTTATAGAAAATTATGTTCTTGATTCAATGGTGGTTTATAGTGATAAGATACCATATTCTGGAATAGATTTTGAATGCTCTCCTAAAACATGGACCAAACAAGAGGTAATTAATGATTTAAAAAATGTATTAATGATAAATATTCCACAAATTAAAATAAAAGGCTCTAATATAGGATTGAACCAAGATTTTGATAAATATTTCTTAATAGATACAACTAATGCTTATAAAGATGTAACAGTGAATTTTATCTTTTCAGATAATTGGCCATTTTTAATAGACATTCTTGGAGAAGATTCGGAAATAATAAGAGGCAAACCATTTACCACAGAAAATGCATTGAATAGATTTTTAACACATATTTTTTGTTTAAATCAATATCACTTCGTTTATGATTTAAAATTCCCAGTTTTAATAACATTTTATGATGAAAAGACAAATGATCTATTCCAGTTTGCTACTCAAGTAATAATAGATAATAATCAACCCAGAGAAAATCGAGCAGATCCAGCAACATTAGATCTGGATTCCCCCATATGTAAATATCCAAACAATGAAATGAAGATATTTGCTCTAGGAATAAAACCCGATGATTCAATGGAGCCTTTGGATAATGTAAGAATATCATTCAAATGCCTGACTGCAGTATGTGATATTGGCTACACTAAAAAAGAAAATAATGATTTATTACTGACCGCAAACTTCCCTAGATGTTTCAATGGACAGCTTATTGCAGAAAAAGACGGCTATCACAGATCGACAGAATTTATTTCCACAACAAGAGAAGCAACAACTTCGATAGTTCTTGAACCCATATACGAATTGGACCTGAAAACAATGGTGATTGACAATGGAAACATAAGGCCGATACAGCCCACTGAACAAGTTGTATTCACATTTGAGAATAAAGAAAAGGATTATGTTACAACAGCAACATATCCGGGCGCAGATAAAATAAGATTGATTGCAGGCT
Source organism: Candidatus Woesearchaeota archaeon (assembly GCA_964362765.1). Taxonomy (GTDB): domain Archaea; phylum Nanobdellota; class Nanobdellia; order SCGC-AAA011-G17; family UBA489; genus CAYIFT01. Next base: position 8,169 of record CAYIFT010000009.1, read on the forward strand.
CATACGATGTTAAATCACATCTTATTGTTACTTCAGATTCTGGAATATCGATACCCGAAAGTGAAATTAAGACATGCTTTGATGCTCCCAGAGAAGGTTTACTTGGTGCTCTAGGACTAAAAGAAAAGAAATGCAAAACACAAAAGATTGAAGGCATAAACTTAGACCAAGTATATGCTGGAGGAGCAAGTTTCACTTGGGATATTGATAGATTGAGATTATCTAATTCAAAGAAAGTAACTTTGTATACACTAAGATTAGAAACTCCGCAATCTGTAGAAGATTTAGCAAACATAGATGATAAGATATTAAAAAATTCAAATAATATAAAATTACCTGATCTAGAATAAAATGAATAATAACAAAAAAAGAGGAAAATTGAAAATATTAACATTATTTATCATATTAGCATTCATCTTTTTACCGATATCAGAATCAATAGTTTACGCACAATTAGTTCCTGAAAGTCAGCAATCCACATCTCAGAAATTAAAAAATAAAGCTAGCACAGTTGTTCAAACAAATATCGGAGAACAAGCCAAATCAATTGCTCAAGATATAAGACAAAGCATCACAGAACCTCCAGAAGGCATAGAATCAATTATAGGTGAAGATATAATAATAAATGTTGATCAGTACCAGCCAACAGTAATACGAACAGGATTATTAGAAGACACTGGTGTTACAGTATTTGCATTGTTAAGTGGAATTCCGACTAATCCAACAATCACTATTCCAAGAATATTAAGAATCGAGCCAAGAGTTCTGAAAATAGAAACAGTGCCAGCAGGCAAACCAGTAAGTATAGGAGCAATTACTCATAAGCCACCGCGAGCAGAAGAATTAAGCTACAGTAATCTGGGTTACCTCGTAATTCCAATTAGAAGAATTCCAAGAGAAGATGATGTTCCGGATAATATTGTAATTGATATGCAGGCTCGAGTTCACTTCGATGTATCATCAGGATTAATCTTCAGACCTAAGGAAGATGTTTTAACCGAACATTCATACGATGATTGGCTTAAAGAAAGAGACAACCATGCATTCTATGGCGGTTATATCAGGGCATCAGAAATCACAGACCAAGGTGCAAGATTTGTCGTTTATGATGAAGCTTTAAATGAAATTCTAAATACTAATTTAATACCTGCAGGACAAAAGTCAAATGTGATCAGCACCCAACGAAGAGGTTTAAGCACATTCGGTAGGGTATTTGATAAATTTATAATAAGGGTGAATGAAATAAGAAGCCAAGGAAACAGAGCAAGGCTGTATTTAACAAGGGATGGAGATACAGAATTAAAGGTATTAACTAAAGGCCAGTCACTGTATCCAGATTCATCTTGGTATGTAAATAATATCTACGCATCTGATGAAGGTGCAAGAGAGGTTGAATTAAAAAATAGAGTTGATCAGAAGATAGTAAAGCTCACTTATAGAGAAACAGAAACAGTATTTGAAGAACCAAAGATCACTATGCCAGAAGATAAAGAAAAATTAGAAGAACTAAGAAAAAAATACAATGGTGTAATTAATGAGAAAAACAATGTAAAGAATCAAGATTATTCTAATATATACCCCAAATTTGGAGAATTATTAAGCGACCCTTCTCTTACACAGCAGCAAGCATTAGACATAAAAGTTCAATTGGAAGAAATATATGGATATTACTCTGAATATTTAAGAGTAGCAAAAGGTCAGTTAGACTCTGCTAAAGAACAAGAAATAACTAGGCATCTTTTTGAAGTAGACACCTTAATTAAAAAGATTGAATCATTGAGTGGAGGGGCAGGTATAAGATCAACAGTAAGAGATATTCGAACTGCTAAAGATGCATTCGAACTGTCTTCCCAGTCTTATTCAGAATATGCAGATAAATATCCAGATTTAAAAATAAATAATAAAAATCTGGCTGTTGAATCTTTATACAAAGCAGCCTTAATCAATTGGATTCGCTTAAATGATATTAATGGAGCAATAGCAGCATTAGAAAAATTATTAGCCGATTACAAACAAGAAGATATAGACAGTAGAATTTATTTTTCAGCGCAGGATGATCTAAGAATTCTTAAAAGATTAAGAACAATACCAAAATACGAAGGTGCATCAAAAACATTAACAGACAATAACCAGGTAATAACAGTTTCTCTTACAGAAGTGGAAGCAGCGAAAAAAGGAGTTTCATCAAGTGCAGTAATATCTATTGACGGAAAAGAAGAATTATTGCATGAGGGAATGATCTCAGAATTATTAAGAACAGATTATAAATCATTAAAAATCAATAGAATAAGAGACAATGAAATAAGCCTGTCTTACACAAATGAAAAGAACGTTGAAGTTCCAATCACATTAACAAAAGGAGAGAACCAGATTTCAGTTCCTGAATCTGCAGCAACACTAAGAAAGATAAAAGTAAGTCTTTTAAGAACATCATTGCTAAGAGAAGTTTATATCACAATAGAACCAGAGTCAGAGAGAGCATTCAGTGAAACAACATTCCAGATAAGATTAGGAATTGAGAAAAGACCTTTTGGACTGCCTTTATTCTCTGAAACTATTGATGAAGAAATAGCAAAAACAGAAAGGCTGATCACAAAATTGGATAAAGTAATTGCAAATGCTGTAAAACTTCATGAGTACTGGAAAAAACTCTGCTTCTTAGTTTATGGTACATTGTGGATTAAAAATTTATTCTCGCCCCAGACAGCCGCAGCAAGGACAAAAGTAAATGAAGTATATAAAGAAAGATTCAACAAAGGCGATCTAGACTGTCCAGGAATAAGATCATTTGAGCAGTGTATATTCTCTAAGTACCAGACAGAATATGAAGATGATATTAAGAACTCAATTGAAATTATTGATCAGATAAACGATGACGCACACCTTTCCTATTTAAAAGGCCTTCCAGAATCTTATAACGATGATAAGCAAGATTTGTATTTTTTACGAGCATGGCATCAAGAACATCCAGAAAATCAGTATGTTGCAACTAAATATTATTCGTCATTGATATCATTAAAGCAAAGAGAAATCGAAGAGCAGGCAACAAGAACCTTCTTCGATAGGAATATACAGAAGCCTTATTCAGCCAACACAGCAGTTATAGATTCTATGATCAGCAATGTTCCTGTATACAAAGAACAGCTAGCAACCAAAAAACCAGAACAGATTTACAATGAAAACAGGGACGCAGTATTTGAAGCTTATAAAGATAAAAAAATAGCTGATGAAATGAACGCTTATTACAATGCTTTAATGAACAATCTGGTGCCTGAATTTAAACAGATCGAAGGCGATCAAACAATAATATCAAAAATTAAAGATGATAGGAGAATTAAGTTTTCACAGACTAAGGAAATAGACAGAAGAAAGATATTATTTGAAAACGGAAAATATTACTTCAACATCGGTGAAACAAGAGTAGATATCGGAGACACTCTACCAAAAGAACAATTTGAACACGAAGGAATGGCCTTCAGGCTTGTAGACAAACCAACTGAAACCCCACATAAACCAATGTTCTCAATAGTAGAAAGTGGAAGAGCAAAAGGAAAACTAGAATTCCTGTCGATAGACGCCTTGCATTACATTCAAATTGCTTATTCTGCATCTGGTAAAATTGAGGGAAATTATCTGTACAGAAGATCAACTCCAAATGGACCGATGGGCGAATCTGATAGTGGAAGAATAGGATTGATAGACGACCCTGCAATTACCAAGGCATATATATCATCTAAACAAAAGGAAGATCCGAGACTAAGCCAAAGATTAGGTGATGCAAGAAATTGTATCTCAACTGTTAACAGAAATCTTGTTGGTAAAACTTACAGAAGAGGCGATACAAAAGTAGTCAACTGTGCAGGTCTAGGATCTTATTCTGTGGTATCATCAGCAAGATCAATTCAGAATTCCTGTATAGATTACATGAGCCCTACAGATTGCAAAGTGCTTTACAATGCCTGTGATCCTGTCATATGTCCAGCATCAAGATGTGATTTTGGAGGAGAATGGCCTGTAGAGAATGTTGTTGAAACAGGAATCATAGGAAGCGCATTACTATGCATTCAAAATTTCCCTGAAGTAGTATTCCCTATTTGCTTAACCGGAGTCATAGCGGGATTGCAGAATATCAGAACTGTATTAATAGGATACAAAGATTGTTTGACCTCATCAAAGGTAGAAGGAAGATCTGTTGGTATTTGCGATAAGATAAGATCGATCGGAGTATGTGAAATCCTATGGAGAGAAGGCATTGGAATATTTAACTTGAGAGAAGGATTATTTACTAAATTAGTTGGAGGCATTTTCTTCCCAGAAGCGAAAGGCGGCGGAGAATACGGTTCATTCAAGCAAAGTTTTGATAATTCAATAGAAAACATGAAATTCTTCACTCAAGATTATGCAAAGAATACATTCGCTCAGTATTCAGGCGGAAGTCTTCCAGAAATTGGATCTGAAGTTTGTAAAGCAGCGATATTCGGAAAAGTTCCTGGAATAGGCAATTTCTTCGATCAAGTTATAAGACCAGAATCTCCTCCCCAGTTCACAGCGTTCTTTGATGAAGTTCCATTCACAGATATTCCAGATAGACCCTTCAGCATGTACAGCACATTCTATCATGTTTATGCAGGAGAAAATCAAGATATAACATTCAGCATATTCTTATCATCCGAAGATGTAGCAGGGCAATCAGGCTTGAAGCCTTATTACATTATAAGACCAAGAATATTGCCTCGTGGTCAGTATGATTCTAATAATATTGATATACAATTGCCTTCAGGTTACAAGCAAATCTGCATCGACATTCGAAGCAATGTCTATGGACAAAAACTAGAATGTGGTTTTGGAAAAGTATCAACTTCATTTATGCTTAATTACATCGAAGATAAATTTGTGAATTCAGAATCTCTGAAACAGATTGATACAGAAGAAGAATGTTCTCCTCAGCAAGGCCGTATCACAACATTATCGCCTCAAGACTTTGGATTAGAAGGTGTCCCTGAACAATTCAGTTCCACTCCAGGATATCAGATTCCAAGACCATTAGTCGGAAGTTTCTCAACAGGCTTGTTAAGAACAGGAATAATGAGAAAATGTTCAGCAGTAAGCCCTGGGTTAGGAAGCAAGATTGATGATTGGGTTCCTGTTGGAACCTGCGGAAAAGATGATCGTGACAGAGATCTGGGTATATGCTGGCTCTATAGACCAGGTGTAGAAAGATTAATCGATAATACAAAAGATAGAGAAGCATTAAATAAATCTCTAGAGGAAACTGCCCGTAATGTAGTAGAACAAATAAATGTTCCAGGATTAAATATTTTAGACAGCGCTCAGATTGAAAAGTTATTGACAGAAGCAGGAAATATGGTGGCAAGTAAATCTGAGAATAGTATCAGAGAAGCAATCAAGATGTACGAACAAATACTGCATAGCTTATTTGTAACGCAAGAATATGGGGCAAGAGCATTATTCGATAAGGCAAGAGCATATGAAGAACTAGGAATAGTTTTACTAAATAGGGCTGGAATATCCCCGCCTTCACCAGGTTCTATCGGTCCATCACTTCCACCACCAGAGCCATCATCCCCAGGAACTGCAACTGCCCCCGTACCTAAACCAGAAATTCCTTTCGATGAATGCATTGATTTTGCATTAACTAAAGATGAAGAAGGAAGAATTATTATTACTAACAGCATGAGCATAAACAATGATAAAAGAATCCATATTTGGGCAAAGATAAAAAATTCAGAATGTCAGTTCGATGGTTATTGGAAATTAACAATGCACCCATCTGGTCCTTATATGGGAGCAATGACCATAGATATTCCATACGAAGGACCACCTTCATCAGCAGAATTGAATCTGGGAGATTATCTAGATTTAAAAAATAAATATATATCTTTTAAAATTCAAAATGGACGCAATGTTAAAACCAGCAAACAATATCTAATTACTCCATAATACCATGAATATACTAAAACAGTCATTCCAAAAATTAAAAAAGAACTTCTTTCAACTTTTTATTGTTGAATTTCTTTTCATATTCGCAAACTTCTTTTTCCTCTTGTTTGTTAAAAATCGGATAAGAAATTATCTTAATCTAATCCAGAATATTCCAGCAGATGCACAGGAATCTATAATTATAAATTTTGAGAAGTTAATACAAGGCGGATTAATATTCGCATTCTTTCTAGTTCCGTTAATATTTATTATTATCTGGATAATATCCCAGTCATTGTTATGGAGAATAATTAAAGAAAAGATAAAAAACACAAAAAAATATTATATTAATTTTGCAATCTCATCATTTATATTTATAGCATTATTTCTCGTGATTATTTATAGTTTTCTAGGGACAGAATTTTCAGAATATTTAGATACATCAATGGTTATAATATTTATCATTTTATTTTCATTTTATTACATATTAACTTCGTTTTATTTAATAAATAAAGGAGATAAACTAACCGAAGAAATAAAACATACATTTAATATTAAAAGATTATTAAAATTATTCCCATACATTTTATTGGCATTTGTTATATCTATGTCGCAATTCTTTCTATTTTTAGTCTTATTTACAAGTTATTTAATCAACGATTTCTTCTTTTTGCCACCAGTAATTTTAGTTGTTTATATTATCATAATTCTTGTAATCAATTTGTTCATTAAGATTATCCTTCAGAAAAGATCAGAGATCTAGAAAGCCCTCATACAATGTTGTCCATTGCACAAGCAAGGTTCTGATGAAATAGTTTTACAACATCTGCCAGAAAAATTTCTTTTTGACTGATAAAAGCTTTTAATACATTCTTCTTTTCTAATATACATAGAATTGCTCGAATTCCTTCCATACTCAATTTTTTTATTTTTGTAAACGTTCATTTTAAATCTACTCCACCAGCCTTAGTATTAGCATGCGTACCTTTTACTTTGTCTATTGGAAATCTTTTTTCATACTCTTCAAGAACACCTTCTATCGCTTTTTTCGAATCAACATTAGATAAATAAGCAATTTTAAAAACCAAGTACAACATATCACCAATAAAGTTCTCAACTTCTTCTTTATTATCTTTAATTAATCTCTGTTGTTTTTCAGTATCAACCCATTTAATTATATTCCAAAATTCACCTACCTCTTCATTTATATTTAACAATAAATCTTTAATAGACTCAGGAGTGCTCCAACCTCTTTCATCATTAAATTTTTTTATTCTATTTTGAATTTCTTGCATAGATACTAATTAATTTAACTTAATATAAACCTTACTAAAAGTAATCTGTGGGAGCAAGGATTCGAACCTTGGTAGGCACTAAGCCCCTAGGTTTCTTCCAAGAGTGACCTAAGCTTAACCTCGTTATGAACGATCTAGTCCGTTTGTCCACTCCGGCACTCCCACATAGAACTAACTTAAATTTAATTCAATTAAAAACCTTATTATTTCTCTATTTTATCTAGAATTACCCTTTTGCTAAAAGAACCCCTTTCCTGATTCTTTTTCTTACGTTCACCTTCAATATATTCTTTACTAAATCCGAATGTAAAAGCAATAGCATCAATGATATCTAGAAGATCTCCCAATTCTTGTGCAGTTTTATCGTGCTGAAATTCCTTTACTTCTTCCTCTAATTTTTTTAGTAAAGCTTCTTTATATTCCTGATCATTTGCAACATGAAAAATAGCCTTCTGATTATTGCTTCTTATTACATCTGGAACTTTATCTCGAACTAATTTCATTTAACTCTATAAGACCATTTACCCCTTTTCTTCTTTTGCCATCTGTACTGCCTTAATCTCCTGCTCTTTCCATAGCCGCAAGAACTGCAAATTCCTTTAATCTTATGGTAAGCATGATTTCCACATCTCCTGCATCTTATATGTATTCTTCCCTTTCTTAATTTCTTGCCTTTAGCTGCTGTACCTTTACTTGCCATATTAAATCACTTTAAGAATTCTATTCTGGAGATATGAAAACTATTGTGTCCCCTCTTATGAATACCCTTCCAATCTTTCTTTTTAATTCATTGTTCTCTCTTTCTTCAGCTTCATCTAATACTGTATTAATATGAATATCAAAAGCGACTAGTCTCCCGATGAATTGTTTTCCATTCTTTAATTCAACAATTACTCTTTTTCCTCTGCTAGCATTCAAAGCATCTAATGGTCTGTCTGATTCTACCAATTTAAGTTCCCCCATATAAAACTGTTAAATCTTAGTTTATAAAGCTTATGCTTTTGTTTTTAAAATAACTAACGAATTTATCATAAGATATTCGGTTTTTTGCTCTTAGATTTATAAAAATTACAATAAATTAAGAAAAAATTACGGTTCAGTTGAAATTCTTTCATTTATCAATGGCAAAGATATATAAAGAAGAATAAAATAAGATAAGCTATGAAAAAAATTACTAGAAAATTATCGGTTGTAATAGGAGCTATTCTTTGTACCATTGGCATATTATTTGGTATATCAAGCAGCATAAATCATAATAACCTAGGCTTAGGATTAAGTATGTTTGCAGCAATACTTGGCGTAATCTTAATTGCAATAGGATTCGATTAATATGAATATAAGAAAAAACTTACTAGATTTAGAGCATCAAAAATATCTTCAGTTTTATACAACTACAATCATCATAATATTTACTTATTTTATTGGTGTTGGGATCTCTCTGTTAACAAAACAAATCAAACCAGATCAAATTATCGCCCTTCTTATTATTTCGATTATCATAATCGGAATTGCGACAGCCTTTTTATACTCATTTAATTCAAATATTAAAAGAATAAGTGAAGAAATAAAGAAATTAATTTAAATTAATCTTCCTAATAAAAGAATTAAATACAATTTTCATATTTAGAAGAAGGTGCAGAAGGTCTTTCATATTTTGTTCTTAATCTATTGAACCAATCTTGAAAAAAACTTTTTTGAACTTCAGTAAAATCATCAGGTATTCCCTCAAGTCTCACACCTTTATTCCATCGAGAAGTTCCTATATCTATTCCACCATCTCTGAGTCTTCCACCTTCAGAACAGCTTCCTCTTGAACTACCAAACCAAAGCTCACCCCTCATCATTTGATATTCATTACTAATTAAAAGATCAAGTCCTCCTTTTGTGGATCCGAAATCTACAAATTGTGGATGGGATTCAAGACGTACTTCATAAACACCTGTTCTTCCACCACTTATCTCATCTTCTAAACTAGGATAACTACCAAAAACATGATCTACAACAAAACATCTTGCTGAAGAACTCCACTCTACCTTTAATCTAGAAAATGGCTTTATTCTTTTTTCTTTACATAAAGCTAAATATTTCTTTTTTTTATCTTCAAGTAAGCTTTTGGATTCTATTCCATCAGCTGCAAACCGAAATTCAGCATGTTCAACACCTACAAATGGAGGTAATGTTCTAACAGTTTCTAAGAATAAATCTTGTAATTTTTCATCTGGTACTAATATTCTTCCTTCAGTCTCTGTTTCTGTTGGCATTATTGAACCCCCACTTCAATAAATATAATAAAATTTATAAATCTTGTTAATTGCCTCTTTGAGATAAAATTAATCTTTCTTTGGTTCTATAATATCTTCAATATTTGATGGTCTACTTACAGGTCTAGTTTCTTGTCTAGGTCCAACCGATGGTATTGGTAAGACAGGATCTATTGTTACAAAAGCATGATAGGTTGTTATTCCTTCTGGTTTATATGATCTTGGCTGAGTTGCACACCCAACTATTAAAGGAATACTAGATAATATTATGCTATACAATGTTTTCATAATAATAAATTAAAGTAATAAACTTTATATAATTTTCTATGGTCCAAGACTAATAACATAAAGCTTTTAAATAATATCTTTTCTTATGATTTACCATGATCACACAATTCAGATCAAGAAGAAAGGCAACTGGCGGAAGATACATTGATTTTAGAAAGAAAAGACTCAGATATAAAGGAAGTCTACCAACCTTAACCAGATTAGCCCCTAAAACAACTAAAATCTTAATCAGAACTCGGGGAAATCATCAGAAAGTGTCTTTATTGACAGTTAGCACAGCTAATGTCTACAATCCTTCTACAAAGAAACATCAGAAAGTTAAGATTGAAACTGTAGTAGATAACCCAGCTAATAGAAACTACATAAGAAGAAATATCATAACCAAAGGATCAATTATTAAGACTGAATTAGGAAATGCAAGAATTACTTCCAGACCAGCTCAAGATGGAATAATTAATGCCGTTTTAGTTAAATAAGTTTAATTTCCTTTGTCAAGAGGCCTGTTTATTTTGATTATTCAAAATTAATAACGTCTTCTATTATAAAATCTTGGTTTACGTCCAAACCTAGCGTGATGTGGTCTGGTCGCATGATACCTCTGGGTAAATGGTGTAAACTGTGCAATGGGAAATTGCGGGGTAGGTAATTTCTCTATTCTTAAACTTCGATCGGAAATAACTCTTTGGAAATTATCATAATCTTTTTCTGAAACAAGAGTAATAGCAATACCTTCCTCTCCCGCCCTTGCTGTACGGCCAATACGATGGATATATTCTTTTGCAGTCTTAGGAACATCGAAGTTGTATACATGAGAAAGCATTTTTATATCAAGACCACGTGCAGCAATATCGCTAGCAACTAAAATTTGGGTGCTCTTGCCATGGAATGAATCAATGACTTGTTTGCGTCTTGATTGTGTGAGACCACCATGAATAGCACGGGCATTAATGCCATTCTTATCTAAATTGTAAGCAATCAAATCTACAGCCCTTCTAGTACCGCAAAATACTATTGCATAAGGAGCTCTTTCCTGCTTAAGCAAGTAGACGAGCAAATGAAAACGATTGCGAACTGTTATATCATAATAATACTGTTTTAGTAATTCTCTGTCTACATGTTCTTTTGCTTTTATGAGTTTTGGATCATGCATATGTCGATTTATTATATGCTGGATTTCTTTTGGCAATGTAGCACAGAACATTAAAGTCTGTCTTTTATTTGGAGTTGCCTTAATAATAAATTCTACATCTTTAATAAAGCCCATATCAAGCATCCTATCAGCCTCATCCAAGACAACTATCTTAATCATATCCAAGCGTAAGACTCTTCTATTAAGCAAATCACAAGTACGGCCAGGTGTCGCAACAATAATATTTGCTCTTGGTATTTTTTTTATTTGTTCTTCGATTGAAACACCGCCATATATCTGAAGAACATTGGCTTGTTTATATTTAGCTACTTTCCTAAAATCTTGTGCTACTTGTTCACATAGCTCTCTCGTTGGAACAAGAATAATTGCTTGCAGACCTTCTAAAGCTTTAATATGTTCTACAATAGGAAGAGCGAAAGCAAGTGTTTTTCCTGATCCAGTACTTGATTGACCAATAATATCACATCCTTCATAGATATAAGGTAAGGTACTTTTTTGTATATCAGTCGGTTCGCTAATACCCATGTCTTCCAAAGCCTTCTTGATAAGCGGATCTTTAATAGTATTGTCAAATGTAACTTGATTTTCCATAAAAAAATGAGCTTTTTGTAGCTTTATAAATTAGTCCATAA
>CAYIFT010000010.1:0-19376 GCA_964362765.1 Candidatus Woesearchaeota archaeon
TTGAGGAAAGCTTAGTATAGCTCTCTTAACCCTTTCTTCATCTCCATATACTTCTTTTCCCTGTCTTACAACTCTTTCATGATCTAAACCAGCAAATTGAGGAAAGCTTAGTATAGCTCTCTTAACCCTTTCTTCATCTCCATATACTTCTTTTCCCTGTCTTACAACTCTTTCATGATCTAAACCAGCAAATTGAGGAAAGCTTAGTATAGCTCTCTTAACCCTTTCTTCATCTCCATATACTTCTTTTCCCTGTCTTACAACTCTTTCATGATCATAACCAGCAAATGGAGGATGAGTTAGTATAGCTCTCTTAACATCATCAAGACTACATTCATAAACCATTGAAATTTTATTGAATAAACCCTTTAATTCATGACGGTTTTTTCTTCTATGATGAAATCCATTGCTCTCAGCTAACTTTCTAGCTTCTTCTTCACTAAATCCAATTGAAACTAATTCTTCTAATAGCATTTTAGTTATCTTTGATTGCCAAAATGTTTATTTTCTTCTATTATTATCTAATAGTATAATTATCTAATAGTATAAAAATAGTGCGGGTTAACCCTTTTTAAGCCTTTCCTTTTGTAGTTATTATTAAGTAGCTAAATATACGGAAATACAATTACAGTCCCATTATTACCTGACGTTTACTTTACAGCTCACTATCAGGACTCAACATTATCTTACGATAACGAAAAGCTTATAAACTATAGATAATCTATAGAATCAAATATGATAACAAGTATTCAAATTCATGAAGAGATTAAGAGAGAACTTGATACTTTAAAAGAAAGTAACAAAGAGAGCTATGAAGATATTATAAAGAGATTAATAGAATCTGTTGAAAAACAAAAGAGAATACGAACAGAACTTCTTATCGAAGGTTATAAGGAGATGGCTCGAGAGAGTCTTGACATAACCAAAGAATGGGCTGTGACAGAAACAAATTGGGATTAATATGGATATCAAACGAGGAGATATTGTTCTGGTAAATCTAGATCCAGTTATAGGTTCAGAGCAAGGCAAAACCAGACCAGCACTAGTTATACAAAATGATATCGGAAATAAATATAGTCCTACAACCATTGTTGCACCAATAACCTCAAAAGTTTTTAGTAAAGAATTTCCTACAAATGTACAAATATCACCTCAAGATTCTGGTTTAGAAAGTGAATCAACTGTATTATTAAACCAAGTAAGAAATATAGATAAATCCAGAATTATTAAGAAATTAGGCGCATTAAAAGATCAAATAATAAAAAAAGTAGGCTTGGCAATTAAAATAAGTCTTGGTGTAGATTAAGTTATTTATCCAATTTTCGGTGAAGTTCATTACAAAAATCGGCAACTAAGGAAAAAATAATAAATATTAATACATATATTTAATCTAATACATGCTAAAACTATTTTATAAAAAATTGTGCAATCACTTCGGACCACGAGGATGGTGGCCTACTTTAGAAAGAGGATATTCTGAAGACAATAAAACGAGAATTTTAACAGATGCAGAAAGATTCGAAATATCTATAGGAGCTATTTTAACACAAAGTACATCGTGGAAGAATGTTGAGAAGGCTCTTAAAAATCTTAAGCAGAAAAATCTTTTAGACAAAGATAAACTAAGAGAGATAGATATTAATAGATTAGCTGAAATCATTAAACCATCAGGTTACAACAATCAGAAAACTAAAAAGATAAAAGAATTCATCAAATTTCTTGATTCCAAAAAAGAAATAAATAGAGAAAATCTTCTCAAGGTATGGGGTATAGGAAAAGAAACAGCAGACTCTATTCTCCTTTATGCTTACAGACAACCGATATTTGTTATAGATACATACACAAGAAGAATAATGAATAGATTAGGTTATAAGGAAGAGGATTATGATAAATTGCAGGATTTATTCATGACTAGTCTTCCAAAAGATGATAAATTATTCAATGAATTTCACGCTTTATTAGTTGAGTTAGGAAAAAATATCTGTAAAAAAGAACCACTATGCGAAAGATGCCCATTGAATTCAGAATGCAATTATTTCAAAAACAAATCCTTCACTGCATCAGATAAATGAAATTTATTATTTCTTATTTCTGCAAACAATAACCCAATCTGATTTATATTCAGACCTGATAGGTCAATATTCCTAATATAATTATTGATTATGTATATCCTATCATTAGATTTAAAGAAGATATATTCATCAATATTAATCTTATCTTCCATTACTAATTCATTCAGCATTGTTCTAATCTGTTTCCTATTCAAGGGATTCATTTTAAAATTCATCAACAACATATATTCCTATAAATAAATTATATTTGCAGTGTAAACAAGAGTTTTTATGTTGGTGATGCAATAACAAAATAAGCATAATGGAATCCATCTGTGTTTGTTGTGAATCCATTAACTAAATTCGCATTGGTTACATAGAATCCAATTCTTCCACTATTCTGTGCTCCAAGCAGATTATTCCCAACAGTACCTGGTGGAAGATTAGTCCATTTGAAATTATCATCATCACCCTTAGTATCAGCGTGTAAATTTTTATTGCCAATTCTATACATAGGAGGAGCACCAGTATTAGAAGCACCAGTTCCACTTTCATCAGAAACAACCCAAACCATTGTAGGTTCAGCATTTATTCCAGATACTTCAATAAATTGAGAAGCCTGACCATCTCCAATGTAAGATCCTGTTACAATACTAGACCCCCCACCTCCACCAGAAATTGTATTTAATGCCTGTTGCAAAGTCACCTGGGCACCATTATAAGTAACTGTAATTTGATTTGCATTATGACCAAACTGCTGTGGTGTTAATGTACTTTGTCCTATAACCAAGGCTATCCCAATTAATAACAAAGCTAGAATCCAAAAATACCTCTTCTGAATGTTTATCTTTATTTCCATCCTCTCTTCACTTAGGGTGCATTATTTTATATTTATATACTTTACTACTTTAAGATATTAATCGATTTGACCTTATCTCTGAAGTATTTATCCTTTATAAGATTATTAGTAAACTTTAAAGGATATGTAAATTCTCTCTTGATAAAAGTATAGGATTTATTTCCATCAATCACTACATTCTTATATTTATTCTTGAATATCTCTAAAGCCTTTTCATTATCTACTGGAGGACCATAATGCTTCTTTAGATTGTTTAATTCTTTCCTGTCTAAAATGTAATAGAAATAAGATACATTTTCATCGAATTTAAAAATCGAATCTATCAATCTGAATTCGTTTCTCATTAATTCATTCTTAATGTGTTCAAAAGCCTTTAAAGCCTTTGCACCTTGTACATCTAATTTATTCTTAATAGGATTTACCTTTAAAATAATCAATTTTCCTTTTTTCTTTAATTCATTTAAATTAATCTTCCTTTCTTTAAAAAATTCTTCTGATGGCTTCTTCAAGAAATTCTTGCAAGCTTCTATGAACTTAAAATATTTCTCATGAGATAAGGCTGCTGACGCATTTCTATCTGGCTGAACAGGATCTAATAAAATTAAAGGAGATTGTACTTTAGAAGGATTTAGTCTTTCAGCTAAATTTTTGTTGCCAATTATTTCTTTATCCTTCCATTTTGAAGCTGATTTAATTAAATTCATGAAAGATTTATAATGAATAACAAGTAATTCAATAACATAACCTGAGAATCCTCTAATATAAGATTCAGCACCATAAACTTCATTTGCCATTGCAAAAGCCTTAGCTAGTCTTACCCCATCGCATAATTTGCTATGATTTCTTACATAACTTACATGCAGATGAGAAAAATCTGTAATATTTCTTGCATCATCTTCTTTTTTTATGTTCAATATAGGAATTATCTCTACTGTATAATCTTTCAATTTAACATGAAAGTAATCCCTAGAACCGTGTAATCTTTCTACCTTCTTAAATGATTTTTTTAAAGAATTGTTTAATATGTCGGATAATTCATCAGATTTATCCTTAAATTTTCCACAATCGAATTTAACATAAATATCTATATCGTGGTTTCCTCTAAGCCAAGTATTCTTTGCTCCAGAGCCTCCCAATGTTACTTTAGTGTCTTTTATTTTAATCTTGGAAATAATACTATCAGCTAACTTATTCATTTTTTCTTCTTCTTTTTTAGAAGGCTTAATCAGCATCAGAATTTTATTAAAGTCCATATTAAACAGAAATCTTAAACCGAATATAAATCTTTGTATTTAAAATAGCTGAAAGATTTTCAATTTATTTATTAAATAACCGTAGATTTTCCGATTAAAATGTAATATCAATTAATTTAATCGAAAAAACAGCCGTATTTTTTACTATAATATTAATAAAACACATCAGTTCTAAAATTATCATGGCAAAGAAAAAATTAGAGGCGCTTATGGTATTGATGTCGATATTAGGTTGCAGTAAACAGCAGGATATCAGGAATAATGAATATTCCATTAGAGAGGATGAAAATCTGAAGAGAAATTTCGATTACATGAGCAGCTTAACAAGTAAAATAACCGAAACAAAGCAGCTAATCTCGGAATCAGAGAAAAAAAGAATTGTAAAAGAATACCTAAAATCAAGAATTAGAAACTGTTATTATAATGTAAAAGGCTGGACTAAAAATAGAATGGATGATTTAACAAGATGCGTTTGGGGGTCATAAAAATGTTAGTAAAAGGTTTAATAAAAATAGGAATTATAGGATTATCATTTTTTGCAGGGTATTCATTTTACAAATACCTAAATGAAGATCCAAAATATTACATAAAAAGGGTAAATGAAAGAACTTATTTAGTAGATAAATACAGTTCACAAAGCTTAGAGATTGATCAGGAAAGTTTTCAGCTTGGCAGCATAAGGCACAGGCTTCTTAGTCTATTAAAGGATGAAAAGTTTATCCCAACATTAGAAAGTTTGCTGGAGGGAAATAAATAAAATGCTGGGCATCTTAAATTACAGACCAAGAATTACAGATTATTCACCTTTATTGGACAGATTAAAATATGATAAAAAAAGAATTACCCATATAACAAGATCAATAGACTTGGAATTATCTTTTTTCGGAAGAATAATTGGACGATTCAAAGAATCTAAATTATCTAAATTATTAGATGAAGCTACCGAACTTTATGGCATGACTTATTCGATGCTAGAAGACAAGACCAATGAATTTAAAACAAGAAGAGAAGAATTAAAGGTTTATTGGGACAAAAGATTGAACGAATTAGAAAATATCATAAACAATAATAAAAGCAACAATGGCGAACTTGGAGATCTGCAAGGTAAAATAAATTCCAACAATGCTCTCGAAAGAATCAAGGCAGAACGACGATTTCTTAAATTAGGCGATTTAATTGACGAGAAGGATTATCAATCTAACAATAAAGAAAGGGCCAAAGATACAGAGAAAAATATCGAAGATGTAAGGTACATCTATAACATAATAAATTTACTTTACACAGGATTTTCAAGATCTGCTGAAAGAATAGGAAGAAATTACGAGCATTTACAAGCAACAGCTAATTCAATAAAGAGCGTAATGGAATTGAAAGCAACAAACAAACTGGTAAAAGAATCTCTTGGAGCAGTCAGAAAAGTTGTTCTTGAATGTTATTTAGCTTTCAGAGAAAGTCTGGCTGAAATAGAAGGTACATTAAAAGGAATTGATCTTCCAAGGGTTGCAAGATATTAAGTAATCAAAACGTATATAAATAAAAGAATAATTGTATTAAAAATGGTTGATACAGATATTAAAATAGAAAAATCATTTCGCAAATATATTATAGCTCTAACTATCGCATTAATCATGATTATTATATTGTTTATATGGAATTTGCTTAAATCTGGGGGTAATTGATGGCAAATACCGTTTTCGAAATGGTTATTGAAGTTATATTTTGGATATTCTTAATTTTGTTCGTAATTCAGGTAATCTTAAAAATTACCGAAAATAGTCCAAGTTTAGAAATGATTATAGTATCAATTCAAACCTTAATTGTCTCATACCTATTAGTAGCATCTTTCAAGGTAGCTTATTTTATGGGAAAGACTAACGAATTTATGAACAATTCAAGAGAATCATTTAAGAGAATAAGGGAAGATATTAAAGTGGTAAAAGAAGATATTAAAATAATAAAAGAAAAATTAAGTACCTAAATTTGCAATATTAAATTTAGTAAAGTATTTAAGCTTATTAATCTCCTTTATAACTTATGATTGAAGAATTCAAATTCGGGTTTTTTAAAATAGATGGAAAGCAGTATTATGATGATATTAAGATACTAGGAATATCGGTGAAACAATGGGGCGATAGAGAAAGACACAATCTAAAATTAAATAATCTGAAAGAGATTTTAACATTCAGTCCAGAACTGTTAATTGTAGGCATAGGTGCAACTGGGTTGTTGGAAGTATCTGATGAAATAAAGAATCATCTAAGGCAGAGTAACATTAAATTAATAGTTGAGAAAACACCACAGGCTTGTGAATCATACAATAAGGCTTTAGCAGAAAAGAAAAAAGTAGCTGCTATAATGCATGCCACCTGTTAACTATTTTTTACTTCTTTTTCAATTATCAAAGGACCCAAATAAGAGCATTTTTTGCAAAAATACTGCCCTGTTATAACTACAGATAAAGAGTCTATCTTTGTTGACATGCATCTAGGGCATTTCTTGATTTTCATCATAAATCAGAAGTAAATGCGGTATAAAAAGATATTTAAAATCAAAAATGTCTAAAACTATGATGAATTTAATCGAATTGATAAGGGTATTATTCTGGTTGGTTTTAATATTGATGGGCATCTGGCTGTTTGTAACCATAGGATTAATTATATTTCTAATATTTAGCCTTATCGTATTTGTTTTAGGTGTAATATCGGTAATCTACTTTTACTTTAAAAGAAAAAGATTAATGAAGAGAAGATTTAGAATATTTTAATCAATAATTTTATATATTATACTTAAAGTCTTCTTTCTGAAGGGCCGGTGGTCTAGTGGTTATGACATCACCCTTACACGGTGGAGGTCGAAGGTTCAAATCCTTCCCGGCCCACTTTTCCTATTATAGCTTACTGTTTCTCCTCTGTGTGGACCGATTCCAATTTCAATAGTAGGACATCCAACATATTTATCATGCATACTTACAAAATCCAATAAACCAGTAGGAAGACTTGCGAATCCTTCTTTAACATATCTAGATCTAGTTTCTCTTAAAATTCTAGAAGCTGTTTCTTTATCAACACCTGTTGGTTCATCCCATAGATGCAATCTGAAAGTTTTGGGTAAATACAATGGACTTTCAATCGTGCTTAAATCAAAAGGGACTTCGTCTGTAACTCTTCCGTTAATATTATAACCAGTACAAACTTTTACATCTAAATCTTGAATAACATCTGCTCTTGTTAAAAATATTTCATCGCAATCATTCAGCATTACTGCTCTTCTTATTAATACCCAGTCAGGATAACCTGCTCTTCTCCTTCTTCCAGTACTTGCACCAACTTCTACTCCACGTTCAACAACTATTTCTCCAAATTCTGGTCCTGATAAAGTTGGAAGTATTCCGTCTCCAACCCTTGTAGGATAAATTTTTTCCACACCAATTACTCTAAATAATTTTCTAGGCAATCCTAAACTTGCAAATGCATGAGGAGCAAGAATATGAGACGATGAGACATGTGGTATAGATCCAAGATCCACATCTAAATATGTTCCTTGAGCTCCCTCTATTAAGATGCTATCTCCATTATTTAGATATTCCCTTAATCTATATTCAAGATTTTCAGCAAAAGGAGCTAATTCTTTTCTTACAGATTCATGTCTTCCAACCAATTCTAAAAATAAATCATTAATATTAATTCCTAATCCTTCTAATTCGTGTTTTTTTAATTCAAGAACTTCTTTTAATTTTTTAGGAAATAATGTTGAGATATAATCATGAAATGTTATCCTTGTAACTCTTCTTGCATTATCTTCATAGAAAGGTCCTATTCCTCTTGCTGTCGTACCAATTTTACCTGAAGGGGCTTTAGAAGATTCTCTTGATATGTCTATTAATTTATGATAATCTAGAAGTACACCTGCTCTTTCAGATATCATTATTCTTCCATCATAATTAAATAAATCTTGAGCTTGCATTAATTCTCCGAAAAAGCTTTCTGGGTTGAATGCAACAGAAGGTCCTATTGCTATATCAGAATTATTTGTTAAGCCTGTTGGAGCTGCATGTGTAACAAATTTAATTACTCTGCCATCTGCTAAAAGAATATAAGTTGTATGGCCTGCATTATTACCACCTTGAAATCTTGCTACAATTAATCTTTTTCTATCATTTTCATTTGATTCTTGTATATCAGCTGCTATTTCATCAACTACTTTACCTTTTCCTTCATCTCCCCATATTAAACCAACAATAGCTTCTAATCTTTGAGTCATCTTACACTACCTGGATAATTTGGTGGTTCTCGAGTAATTAAAATATTATGTGGATGTGATTCATCTCGACCTGCTCTTGAAATCCTCCAAAAATCAGCTTTTTCTCTTAATTCTTGAATTGTGTGAGCTCCAACATAACCCATACCGCTTCTCAATCCTCCAATATATTGAGTTAAAACTGTTCTTAATTCTCCTTTGTAAGGTACTAAACCTTCAATACCTTCAGGAACTAATTCGCTACTTTCTACACCCTCTTGCCTGTATCTTTCTCTTGAACCTGCGTGTTCTTCTAAAGCACCAAGTGAACCCATGCCTCTATAATTTTTCCAATAACGTCCATTATGGAAAATAGTCTCTCTAGGTGTTTCTTTTGTTCCTGCTAACATATTACCGAGCATAACTGAATGTGCTCCAGCACCAATTGCAATAGCTATATCTCCAGAATAAACTAAGCCACCATCAGCACATACAGGAATATCATGAACATCAGCAACTCTAGAGCAATTGTATACAGCAGTTACCTGAGGGCATCCAGTTCCAGAAATATATCTTGTGGTGCATATTGAACCTGGTCCTTGACCAATCTTTATGCCATCAGCGCCTGCTTTAATTAATCTTTCTGCTGATTCTGGTTCAGAAATATTGCCTGCTACAACATCTAGATTTGGATATTTTTCTTTTACTCTTTTTGTAGTTTCAATAACATTTGAAGAATCTCCATGAGCAGTATCTATTACAACAATATCAATATTTTTTCTCACTAATCTTTCTAAACGCTCAAAAGCTTCATCGCCTACTCCAACTGCTGCACCGACTCTTAATTGTCCTTTACTATCAACATTATATGTTGATGAACTCCCTAAGATTATTCTTTGAACATCGCTAAATATATACATCCCTATTATACTACCACTTTCGTCTACTAAAGGAAATACTTTTTTCTTTTCACCTATCATTATTTTATAAGCTTGCTCTAAGGTTGTATCTGGTTTTCCAAGCACTAATTGTGCTGACATAATCTCTCTTACAAGACGAGATTTATCATCGCAAAAATCAAAATCATTTTTTGTTAAAATACCAACTAATCTTCCTTCTCCATTGATTACTGGAAAAGTATGGAATGTGTATCCTTTTTCTTCTCTAAGTCTTAAGACTTCTTCTATTCTTTGACTTTCGTTAACACATATTGGTCTATCAATTAATCCATTAAGATGAAATTTAACTCTTGCAACTTGACGAGCTTGTTCTTCAGGAGTTAAGCCTCGGTGTATTATTCCAATGCCACCTAGTTTAGCAAGCTCTATAGCCATTTCATATTCGGTTACTGTATCCATAGCTGCACTTACTATAGGAATTTTTAAATGAATATTTCTAGAGAATCTTGTTTCTAATGATACTTCTTTTGGCATAACTTCTGAGTATCCTGTTTTTAATCTAACGTCATCAAAAGTCAATGCTATACCAAGTCCTTGCATTCTTTCGAAGAATTCTTTTTTTCTCATTTTATTAATAAAAATATTCTATTGAATATAAATGTTTTCTAAAATAATTACTACAGCTACTTTTCTAAATACCTTAGAAGCTAATTTTCCTACTCCACCCTCTTTCTTAACATACTGGACTGCTGTCGCAACACCCTCTAATGCTGTTTCTTTTGCAGCTTTTCCAACCTCAGCTAAATCCCCACCAAGGTTTTTTCCAGCTTTCTTCAATCTTCTAGTATTTGAACTCATCTTAAACCCCCCCAATAATCATGAAACGAGAACATAATACATATATAAACCTTTCTTTTTGTTACTACTTAAAGATGGGATTTTAGAAGAATTATTTTCTGTAAACTAAGATATTTTTTGAAAAATTTAGGCATATACCTAAAATAATCTTTTGAATATTCAGCAATGCTAGGTAATCTTTATATACATAATATTATGCTTCTCAATCAGCGCGTTGGTAGTTTAGCCTGGTTATAATTTCGGCTTGCCAATAGCTTTCTTAGGAAGAAACCTAGGAAAGAACGTAAAGAGTCGGAGACCCGGGTTCAAATCCCGGCCAACGCATATCAATAATCTTTTAAATAAAAATCATCAGCTACTATAAGTATGGACTTATCAAAAATCGACAGAGAGCTTGTTTTTATCAATAAAAAGGCTCAACCTTCAAATCCAACCCCAGTAAATTTCGAAGAAGAAAAAAAGAAGATGATGAAGGATAGATTCTACAATCCTCAATTTAAATACTCTGAAATCATATCCAACTTATTAGAAGCAGAAAAAAGATTGAAGAAACTCAAGCCAGATAATTCTGTCTTTGGAAGATTATTAAAACAAAAGATAGAAGAGTTTACTACACAAATAAATTTGATTAAAAATTATGGTAAACCACTATTTACAAATTATTCTATTAAATGGTATAAAAAACCCAGTCCCGAATTAGTAAACAAAGCAAAAGAACTTCTAAAATTGGAATACGAAGACTCTTCTGTTGCACATACAACAATCTCAGCTGTTAAAAAATTCACTGATATACTAAAGGAATATGGATTAAAATATAAGGTCATAGAAAGAGAATTAATTGTTGGTGCTAACTTCGACATAGCCCATCAGATGCTTTATATCAATAAAAATAAAAAATTCACCGAACATGAGATAAGAAGATTAATAGTTCATGAGATAAAAACCCATATCTTAAGGTCTGAAAATGGAAAAAAACAAAGGTACAAGTTATTTATTATTGGATTTCCATATTATCTGATAACAGAAGAAGGACTTGCAGTTTACAATGAAGAAAAGGAAGGTTTCTTAACCAATGATGTCATTAAAAGGTATGCGGGTAGAGTAATCGCTATTGATCTGGCATTAAAAAACAGTTTCAGCTATGTTTATAATTATTTACTGGAATATTTTGATAAGGAAGAAGCATTTTTATTAACTTCAAGGGCAAAGAGGGGATTAAGCGACACATCCAGGCCAGGCGCTTTTACAAAAGACCATCTCTATCTATCAGGTTATTATCCAATAAAAAACTTTGTAAAAAGTGATGGCAATATAAATAAACTTTATATCGGCAAGATAGGGACAGAGCATGTTAGGTTATTGAATTACATTTAATATGGAACTAAAATTCAAAGAAAAATTCACTGAAAAATATTCCAAGTTGACTAATTTTGAAGAATATCGAAAAGCAGTCTCAACACTATCAGAAAAATCAATCAGAGTTAATACAATAAAAATCTCTGTTAATGAATTAAAAAATAGACTCGAAAATAAAAATATTGAGTTAGAAGAAGTTCCCTGGTGCAAAGAAGGATTCTATGTTAAAAGTAAAGGAATTAGATTAGGTAACTTAGAAGAGCACAAATTAGGTTATATATTTATTCAGAAGAGTGTCTCAATGATCCCTGCTCTCGCTTTAGATCAAAATGAATCCGATATTGTTCTTGATATGTGTTCTGCACCAGGAGCAAAGACAACACAAATAGCATCTTTAATGAATAATAAAGGAATTATAATTGCAAATGAAAGTGATAGAAAGAGAATAAACATACTGTCTAAAAATCTTTACAGATGTGGTATATTAAATACAATTATTACAAATCATTCTGGTGATAAAATAAAAACTAATTTTTTATTTGATAAAATACTTCTAGACGCCCCTTGCAGTGGAACTGGTTTAATTAAAGGAAATATAAAAAGAACACATCATACTTTAAAAGTTTGGAATGAAAACATGGTCAGAAGACTTGCTAAGTTGCAAAAGAAATTAATTTTGAATGCCTTTAGTCTATTGAAAGAAAACGGAGTTCTTGTTTATAGTACTTGTTCTCTAGAGCCGGATGAGGATGAAGACGTAATTAATTTTTTATTAGAAAGACAATTAAATGCAAAATTAGAAAAAATTAATCTGAATATTAAAAGTGAATATAAAGGTTATATAAAAATCTGGCCACAATATTATAACACAGAAGGATTCTTTGTTGCTAAGATAAGAAAGATCTAAGCTTCCCAGAAATAAACCCTTAATATCTTAAATTTATCCTTGCCAATGAATATGCTATCTGTATAAACTGATTTATCTAATGGAATATCAAGATTTGCACAACTCTGCGCTTTATTACAAATCTCGCACGCATAATTGTAACCGGCAGGTTTGTTATCCTCTATCAATTGATTTATTCCAGTACATAAACAAGGGCCAGAAGATGATGAAACAATGCAATTCCTATGAGCATCGTTCAAAGCAATCTCTTCAAATATAAACTTCTGAGTATCTCTTATATTAAACGGAACCTCTCCTGTAGGTGTTTCTGCCTTTAATATTACCACATAAATAAAAGTAAGCACAACTATTACAGCAATCACAGCTTCTAAAGTCCTGATAAATCCCTTTTTATTCACCATGCTCGAATATTTATCACAGTTGAAGTTCTAGCGCCTTGGTTACTTAATTTCCAATATTTTATATCCTTTACAAAAACATTTGCTTGCTGCGGCGGTTCAGATCCTGACGTAATTTTATTACCATCAATATAAATTGCAAAATCTCTAGACAGCGGATAATTCCATGATATTTTCAAACTGTTGTAATCTTTACTGGATAATGAAGTCAGCAATCCATTATTCAATCCATCTAATGTTTCAGAAGATCCAAACTCAGCATCACACGCAGCCAGATTATTAGAAGGTACGCACTTCGCTTTAATCATCGGAAGATCTTTGTTCAAAGGTTGATTAGGATAAAATGCGAAGTTTAATATTAAATTTGCACAAGGTGGAGCATCACATCTGAATTTATCATTATTCTGATCAATACTTGATGGTACATTAACATTAAAAGAAAATCCACTAGAATAATCAATATCAACATACCTATCTTCTACATATGTTGGATTCTGCAATTCATGAATAAACAACGGAACCTTTCTAACCATCCATCCAGTTTCATTAAAAAAATTTGTTTCAATTATACTAAGTAAAGATTCTCTATTGTACTCAGGCTTCACTCCGGGCTTAAGATAAATCAGAATAGCTATTATGGCAATAATGAATGTACCCATACTGATTACCCAATCAACATAGTGCAAACCTTTTTTATTCAGCATATTAGATTGTTCCTTTCACTGTTGTAATTATTAAAGCAGCAGTTGTCATCAATATTAACGAGTGTATTAATCCGTTCTTCAGGGTTCCTTCTGAAAATTTTCCGACCATTATACCAGCAAAAAATCCCTGTATCATTATCAGTGAAAAGAATATCTTGTCCATGTTAAATGCGGTACCGCCTCTTGTAATTAATCCACCCCTTAACCCTTCTTGAAGGGTTCCTGAAATTCCTGCTAATTTTGGAAAAAGCCATAACTGCAATACAAGCATTATTGTAATAAAAATATAAAATACAATGTATCCCTGCACAACCTGCGAATATGTTGATGCCTTTCTCTCCTCCTTAATCCTCTTGACATTAATCACAGATTGCACTACAGACTCAAGAATGTCAGTAATATCACCACCACTCTGCTCAGCTTCTACAATAATCGATACAGATCTTTTTATTGTAGAATTTCTTGTATCCGCAGCAAATGTTGCTAATGCTTTTCTTGTAGGAATTCCAAGCTCAATTTGAGAAGCTAATTTTAGTATATATGGATTCAATGAACTGAAATCCTTCTTAGCAACATGCTGTATGGATTTTGGAATAGAAATTCCAGATTTTACTGATTCAACTAAACTTCTGATGAACTCAACAAATTGAAATTCTATTTCTTTTTGTCTTCTGAGCTCATTCAGATAATCAATCCAAAACTGTGACCAACCTAATGTAATCGATATTATTATTCCAGGCCAGAACCATCTCTTTCCGAAGAATAAATAAAAATCTAGTATTATTAACAAAAACCCAGCAATAATTCCCACAAAATATTTTTTCTTGAACTCTATCTGCATCTTACACCTCTGGTTGAATTATATTTAAAAATAATAAAAATGCTATGTTCAGAAATGGTATTAATCCGAATGTTCCTACAGTTGCGATAGTTTGCACACTGACACCAGCAATCGTTCCTCCAAGTGAGTTTATTATTGCTAATGTTACAATAAATAAAAGTGGAGCGGCTATTAATATTCCTGTGTAAATATCTGAATAAGTTGCTAATATCTCAACATATTTTTTCCTTTCAAGTTTGTATGTGTTCATCGCATCATCAGCCATACTGCTCAGATAAGACTTCAAACTTCCGCCAGATTCTATTGTTACCACAAGCCCATTTAGTAGATCCTTGAATCTTGCACTTGGTGTAGTAGAAGCAACAGTCTTAAGTGCAGTCGAAAGATCATAGCCAAATAAATTTACATAATTTACAATTTTCTTTATCTCGCCTTCTACCCCCTTATATTCTCCTGAACTCAATATCAGCTTAAAAATAGATAATGGCTTTGCACCGGATCCTGCAACAGCAGCCATATGAATTATCATAAAAGGTAAATCGTTTTTTATCTTCTTGTTCCTCGAACTCACAACAGAAGATGGAAAGAGATAAAATGCAGCAAATACTAAAATTGAGAATACAGTAGCAGCTAAGAAACTAGATACTAGTCCGAATATTAATGGTGTTCCGATTAAGAAATTAACAAATATGGCAACAAAGACCGCGCCTAAAAATGCTACAAAAGATGTAAATAACTGTATACTTATGTAAGTTCTTGATAATACTCTAATGTCAGATGCCCTCAAGGAATGAGATATATTAGCATAATAATTTGAATATTTTCTTACAATGTAATCAGTTAAACCTGAGAACATTAAATTCGCAATCTTTCCTAATGTACTTGGTGAATATGTAGTGTAATCGACTAATTCTTCTGTTTTCTTTTTCTTCTTCGTTATAATCCTCTTAATACTCTCCTCACCAATACCTAATTCTTGTAAATATCTTTTTCGTGTTTTTTTGCTTATATAAAAAGATTCTTTCTTAGAAGCTTCTTCAATAGCTTCTGACTGCACTTCTGATTTTTGTGGTACAGGTGCAGGTGCCTCTTCTTCAAATTCATAAACTATTCTCTGATTAACATTATCAACTCTGTCTAATAAATCCAAAACTCTCTTACTGTATTCCTCAAGGGCTTGCTCTCTTGTTTTTCCCCTGAGAAGTTTCTGCAATTCTAAAGTGTTTGATTCTATAGATTCAGATTCATGAATAAACCTGTCCTTATTGTGTTCCTCAGCTTTAATCTCCTCTACTAAAGAGATTATTTCCTGAGCCCAGGTATCAACCGGCATTTTGCCTCTCTTCATTAATCATTCTTTGAATATTGTAAGCTAAACTTAATATACTGTTCCTGATTTGCTTAGCCTTATCAATGGATTGCCTATCATTCTGATTCTGCAGATTAGCATGCAATCTATATAATTCCATTATCGTTTTCGCATTCATTTGAATTGCATCTAGGCTCATATTATACCGAATTTCTTCAGAACCTGTTGGGGTGTTTTATAATACGCATTAATTATCTCCTGAACAGATTTATGATCGACCATATTTCTTCTGTACATTTCCATCAATAACTTTGTTCTTAGCTGGAATTCTTTTACAAGGTAATCCATGCTTAATCCATATTCTTTAGCTAATTTCTGAAACATCACGCTTTCAGTTTTAAAGAAAAATGTATCTGAAGCAGGGTCCCATGTAAAAGGCGTATTAGTCTTGATATCACCAAGAGTTTCCCCAATCTTCATAATTTCAATCACAGACTTCAATCTTCTGACTTCTTCACCCTTCACCTTTACTTGGGATATCACACAAACAAAATCTATTGTTTCAACTAATGAAGGAGGCAAACTTATTGGAGGAGTCTCAAGTCTTCTAACCATAGTTTCAACATCTTCTGCATGCATCGTACAGGCTACCGGATGACCACTTGCGGCACCCTGGAATAATACATAAGCTTCTGGCCCTCTAATCTCTCCAACAATAACATAATCTGGTCTTTGTCTGAAACTTTCTTTAAGCAAAGTAAAAAGATCAACCTCTCCGATTTTCCCTTCAGATCCAATACCTGTAGCTTCTCTTGTCACACTTGGTAACCAATTCTCATGCAGCAAATTAATTTCGTGCGTGTCCTCTATGCTCACAATTCTTGCAGCAGGTGGAATGAAGAATGCCATGCTGTTTAAGAATGAAGTTTTTCCGGCACCAGTTCCTCCAATTACAACAAAATTTGCTTCATACTCCACCATCAACCATAGATAAGCGAGTATCTCTGGTGAAACAGTCTTGACCTGCATCAATTTTATCGGACTCCAAGGTTCAGAAAAGAAGCGTCTAATGGTTAAGGTTGGTCCCCTTGAAGAAATCTCTTGAGAATATGTTGCATTAATTCTGCTTTTATCTGGAAGTATCCCATCAAGCAATGGATTTGCATAAGAAATATATTTTCCACATTTTTGAGCTAATTTCTCTACAAAAGAAGTTAACCTTTCTATGTCCTTAAATACAATATTCGTTCTTAAGTTTCTGTATTTTCTATGAACAATATATATCGGAGTATTTACCCCATTGCATTCTATATCCTCAATAAATAAATCCCTCATCATAGGTTCTATCTCATTCAATCCAACAAAATCTCTGTACACATAATACATTATCTTCAAGAATAATTCCTCAGTAACTTTAATTCCAAGTTCAGCAAGTAATACCTTAATATTTTTCTCTAAATAAGCAATAACAGCCTCTGTTGTTTTTACATTCAGAAAACTTATATTGATTAATTCTTCTATTCCTTTCTCAATAGTCCTAAGCAAGTTTCTTTCACTCTCGTCTAATGAAGGCTCTTCAATATAGTAAACCAATTCATTGTTCTGAAAATCCCAATAGATATGAGCATAAGCATATGGTTCTATCAAGGGATACCTGAAATTTATCTTCTGTTTTTCAGGAACCTGGGGAATGGCAGGAACTACAGGATTAGTAACTACCTTAAATAAAACCTCAGGCGTTGGAGCCGGTGGTAATTCCTCACCCTTTTTATGAAAAAGCATATTATAACCTCTTTTAATTCACTCTATTTGTTATATAAATGTAGATAAAGTATTTATTAAACTTTTGTTAACTCACACTAATCTCTATCACAGGTTTATTCATGGTATAATTTCCAGTGTGTTTAATCAATAAAGAATATCTTCCTGAAAAAGGTGGCTTTAGAGAAGAACTCAATTTTAAATCATAAGAAGAACTGTAATCTATGCTAGCTTTAATTAAACTCTTTCCTACAACTTGCGTCTTTTCAAGATATAAATCCAGAACACCCTCATTTATTGGCGTATTCGGTTCTATTAACTCAGCTGTTGTCTCCATTGTCCATACAATGGTCTCATTATTTTCAAAAATAAATAACTTGCCTACGTTCAACACAAAAGGGCTTAAGTCTCTCTGTGATCCAGGACCTTCCTTAGCTACAGTTTTGATGTTGTTATCTAATACATACAATAATTTCTTAGTATCAATAAATGTATTCTTGTCTTTCAGTTTATTCACAACAGGGATCACAGCTGTCAGCAAAATACTTATCACAATTATACCCATCGCAATATACAGTACTGCAGAAATCCATATCACAGATTTTTTAGACCTCATTTTACTTCTTTTAACAAAGTAAAAGAATAAGGTATTTATAAATTTATTCAACAAGGATTTTGGAGATCTTCTTTAACTGCCTCACTGCACATTAGTATTTTTCCACTTTCCAATCTTATTGAAGCTAGCACATCAACGCTTACGACATCAGTTAAATCAACATCTATAGTTCTAGCTCCAGTGACCGGAATTGTTTCATTAATGGTCATGCTTGTTTTTGTTCCAGTGCTGTCTTTAACTCTTATCAATACACTTGCAATATCTACACTGCTCTTTAAAGCATCAATCTCAATCTTATTTTCATCACAAAGAAATCTCACATCAAAACTCAGATCATTTACGCATTTGAATTTTGCTTCTGTTGTCTCATCAACCTTTTTAGTAGTTCCTTTAATATAATCAAGTCCCCAAGTCATTATTACAGCTGCTAACGCAACAGTAAATCCAATCAATAAGACGGTTGCAATCAAAGGTGAAATCCCTTTTTTATTTCTCATAGTTCTAACTCCACCCTCTGACCAGAGCATGGCCTGTATATACCCTTCCCTAATGCAGGAATCACAACAACTTCCTCCACACTCCCTACTCCAGGTATACCTTCGTAAGGAAATGATCTAGTATCCCCGCTCTCGATCTCTTGATTGTAAAGCATAGATCCAGATTCTCCATCTCCCCTCACAACCACAGTTACTCCATCTACAGTTTCGCCTTTATTTTCCACAGTTACTTGTCCATTCTCTGTGCTTATGACATCAATATTAACATCTGTGCATTCTAATTCCAGTCTAGAAATTGTTCCTTCTTTTTCCTCAGCTTGTTCTGTAAATTTTTTACCCCACAAAGTAACTATCGCAACAACAAGAATAACTAAACTAACCATAATTACGGTTGCCAGTAATGGTGATACCCCTCTTTTTTTATGCATTTTAACATTCAATTGAAATCTTCTTATCCACGCATCCAAGCTTCTCTTTTTCAATCTTTATTATCGGTATTATATCTAATTTATTAGTCGAATACCCGATATTTAAAGTTTGTGATTGCTGAGGATTGATATCAATATCTCTTACCTCTACTGTACCTATATCTGGTCTGATCTTCAATCCAACTATCTTAAAATAACCCCTATTAGAAACCTCAACACTATTACAATTTGTATCGATAAAATAAGCATTGATAGAAACATCAGCACACTTAATATCACCCTGTACTTCTTTTACTATATCTTCAGCCTGTTTCTCAGCTTGCTCCTTAACCCATTGAGAAACCATAATTCCTATAGAAACAGATAATCCAATTAGCAATACCCATGCTACAATAGCCTCTGC
>CAYIFT010000011.1:0-17956 GCA_964362765.1 Candidatus Woesearchaeota archaeon
ACAGTTGGTCGAATATTGCCTTTTTTCTGATATTCTTGTAAAGAACAATAATATTGTTAATATAGGTGACTACATATATAAATTTTTCTATTAATGGTGTCTAAGAAGGTTAACAGCATTGCAAGTATTAGTCTAGCGCCATCAAAATGAAATATTTAAAAACCCATTATTTCTCATTGATTTAATATGAACGTATGGTTTTACACATTAGTCAGCGTAATTGTAGTAAGCTTGATCTCTTTAATTGGAATTATAACGCTTCCATTCAAAAATGGAAAAGTGAGAAAAATTCTAATTTACTTTGTAAGCTTCTCAGCAGGCGGCTTATTGGGTGATGTTTTTATACATCTATTACCAGAATCAACTGCTAAATTAGGTTTCGGAATTAATATCTCACTTTATGTGCTAATTGGCATTGTCACTTACTTTATCGTAGAAAAGATAATTCGCTGGCAGCACTGTCATACTAGAAATCACACACATCCATTCTCATTTATGATTATTTACGGTGACGCAGTCCATAATTTCATAGACGGCTTAATCATCGGAGCAAGCTATTTAGTTAATTTAGAAACTGGTGTCGCAACAACATTAGCTGTTCTATTTCATGAAATTCCACAGGAGATTGGAGACTTCGGAACTTTGCTGCATGGTGGACTAACAAAATCAAGAGCTTTGCTATTTAATTTTTTATCAGCAATAACATCTATCCTTGGAGCGATAGTTGTACTAAGTTTGAAATCTTATGCAGATAATCTTATAAGTTTCCTTATACCATTCGCAGCTGGAGGATTTATCTATATCGCAGGTGCTGACTTAATCCCAGAACTTCATAAAGAAGTAAAAATAAGCAAGTCGATTTTACAACTCTTTTCTTTTATAATTGGTGTACTTGTAATGTTATCTTTAGTATATTTTTAAATTTTATTCTTTCAGATCAACATCCTCAATCCCCTTTTCTGTTATTCTAAATGCTGCCTCTGCCTCCGGCAAATAAGGACTATCAACCATCTTTGCAACTCTTGTTCCCTTTTTACCTTTTCTCAAATACACGCGTGTCGTCATTCCGTGACCCACAACGTGGCCCCCGACTGCTTCAGTAGGATCTCCAAAGAACACGTCAGGTCTTGCCATCACCTGGTTGGTTACATAAACAATTATGTTATGCTTAAGTGCTAATTTTAAAAGATCGTGTATATGCCTATTTAGTTTTTGTTGTCTATCCGCCAACATCCCCCTCCCATGGAAATCCGTCCTGAAATGGCTCATCAATGAATCTACAACAACTAGCTTAACAGGAAGATTTTCTTTAGCTATTAAATCACTTACCTTATCTATCAACAACATCTGGTGATCTGAATTAAAAGATCTCGCTACTTTTATATTTTTCAAGATTTTTATTGGGTCTAATCTATTCGCTTCTGCAATTTGCTTTACTCTTTCTGGTCTAAATGTAGCCTCTGTATCAATCCACACACAACTACCTTCAACCCCACCTCGCTCTTTCGGTAACTGCGCTACTACTGCCAACTGATGTGCTAAAGCAGACTTCCCTGCGCCATATTGACCGTAGCATTCAGTAATACCGCCACTCTCAATCCCACCACCAAAAAGTTTGTCTAACTGTTTACTGCCTGTAGAGATTCTTAGTATTTTATCTCGTTTCTCAAGTAATTCAACTCCGCTCTCAAAACCCATATCTAGTTTATCTCTTGCTGCATTGATTATCTTTCTTGCAACAGCCTCTCCAACACCAGCTACCTCTGCTAACCCTGCAGGACTTGCAACTGCTAAACTTATAAGATCATTAAACCCACCTTCTTTCAATTTTTCAGCTGTGGCCGCTCCCACTCCAGGTAAATCTTGAACAGCGACCTCTTTTTTTACAACCTGCTTAACTTGTTCTACCATCAGTCCTCACTTCCCCCTGTTAAAATTAAGGCTTCTTGTGCCTTTTGAAGCACAAGTATTACTTTTTGCAAATCGTTTCTTCTCAAACTGTTAATTACATCGCTTCTCCACATATCCTCTCCCCTTTTCTTGTAATTCCTGCTCAAGCTAATTGTTCTAAATTCAACCTCATTCCCTTCAATTTCTCTCTTGTTAACCCACAAAGCAGCCTCAATATTTCCTGCTTTCCATTTCTTTACAGGTCTGTTTAGAATCTGGTTTACAACCTTTTTTTCTTTCATCTCACATCACCCCGTTTGCTTTCGCTTTTTGTTTAAGATCGGGGCCAAGAAATAATCCTTGGTTTCCCATTTTATTTAATCCATTAGCCTTTAATACATTCATATTTATAAACTCTCCCCATGGACTTGAGAAGTGATTATTGTTTTGAAAGTATATTTTAAAGTATACAATAATCACAACTATGACCAGAATACAATTTTCTTTATTATACTTTCGATAAAAATCAGTATGTTTTTCCGATTAAACTATAAGAATATTACAATATGATTAAAAAATTACTTATTACGCTCAAGAGATTCGTAATATTTGCAGGATTTTATTAATTTATCTGCTGCTTCTTGACTATCACACTCGATAATTATTCTCACGCCTAACTCTTCTTCCTTGTTCATTATGTCGCCGCAGTTTATCCTAAATTTAGACGGTAAAATAACCTCATTAACTAGATCTTGTGCTACCTTGTCTGCATTTTCAATATTACACTCTGCCGTTATAGTCTCCCCTTTTAGCACAAAGGCTCCTGAGAGAATAGGACCCTTGCTGACTAATCCGATTAAAACTAATAATAGAACTAGCATTAGTGCTAAGTTTAATCCACGCCATCTTCTTTTTCTTTTAGGCATATGCTTAAACTTAGAGATTCTTTATTTATAAGATTAATCATCAGTATAAATTTGATATTTTAAGTAATATTAAAGCTAAAATGCAATAGAATAACATACGCTCTATTAATCCTCCTGTCTTAATAAATCCTCTGATTTTAAAATTAAATAATGGATAGAATATTCTAACACCATTTCTTGTCAGACTATCTGCTGACAGATGAGCTAAGTAACCCACTAAAACGCCATAACCTGCACTATAATAACCAAATCTTCTGGCTATCAGGAACAGGATTAAGGCAAAAAATATACTGTGTACAAATCCTCTGTGTTTAAACAAAAAACTGAATATTTTAGTAAAAAAAAGTTTCTTATTTATTTTGCTTCCTTCATGATCCACATCAGGAAAACTGCTGAATATTATTGTAAATATTAAAAAAATAAATTTATTCTCTACGTCTAAGATATCTAAAGCAAGTAAACCTAAAAGAAATCCGATTAAAATATGTGTCCTAAATAGCATCTTAATTATTCAACAGATCTTTAGCCAACTCCTTAGGGTCTAAATCTGATATTGAATTAGCTGTTATCTCTAAATTATCATAAACATTATTCTTGTTTACCTTGCCAACAATCGATACCTGCTTTCCTAATGTACTTTTCTTATATTCATCAAATCCAGCAGGATTATTTCTGAATTCCAATATCTTACTGTCATCAAGACCAAGCAAAGAGTTTACATTATCTCTAAATACAGCCACCCTTATATTTCCTGTCCCATCATCTAGTAAGAAATTCAATACTGGCACTAATTTCGCATTCACAGTTCCATGCTCAACACATCCATTGTTCAATTTCTTTCCACATTCAGGACATGCTTCATAAAATCTGGGCTCAAATAATTGCACCACAGTTCCGTATATATTGACAAAATCACCTTCATTCAGATCTTTAATCTGTTTTTTAGCATAGCCACCTTCCCTGTCAAAGTTAATCTTAATTTCTCCTATTTTAACATCTTCTGGATTAATCATTATCTGACTTCGATTGCTTAAATGCATCTCCTTATACCCGTTATTTTCTCTCACATATCCGTCAGTTAGCTTCAGTATTATCCCTTCTTTCAGATCATTCTCTTCCATCAGTTTTATATGATTAATATCCCAAAGAACAACCCTCATCATTCCGGTTTCGTCTCCTAATAAGAAACTCCCGACCTTTCCTTCCCTGTTTTCCTTCTTAAAGCTTCTAACACCATATGATTTCAAAACCTTCCCAGCAACACCCACACCCCTCATCCCAGGAACTATCTTGTTTATCTTTAAACCGATCTTTCTGATTATTTCAAAAAGATCGACCCCCAGCTCATTCGCAACAATATGAGCAGCACCCTCATTGCTTATCAACCCGGAAAGCTTATTCAGTTTATCTCTTACCCTGCTTCTTATCTCATCCTCACTAACACCCTTCACTTCGCATATCTTTTGAACAATATCATCAAAACTCAATCCAATCATAAGTTCACCACGTTTAATTTAATTCCTTTTAGATAGTCTCTCATCACATTCAAACTATTTAAATATATCGCGAATTTAAAATCTATTTTCCCAGCAAACATTAACTCCTCTTTACTCTTGATATCAAATAACAAATAATCATTCCTCTTTCTGATTACCCACTCGTAATCATCATCAAAATTGCATTCTTTGGCAATCTTATCATCGCTATCTGCTAGCTCATTGAACTCAATTCTTTGTAAACACTCTTTTTTAGCTGCAATAGTTTCCAGAATGTCTATAAATTTTTCAGGATTATAGCTTAACTTAATAAAAAAATTCGGCTTAACCGAGTAAGATATTCCATCTCTAACAAAA
Organism: Candidatus Woesearchaeota archaeon; assembly: GCA_964362765.1. Taxonomy (GTDB): domain Archaea; phylum Nanobdellota; class Nanobdellia; order SCGC-AAA011-G17; family UBA489; genus CAYIFT01. Next base: position 4,670 of record CAYIFT010000011.1, read on the forward strand.
TCTATCTTTTCTCTAGCTAAACCACTCAAATAACTTTCATTGATGAAATACAAATAATCATATCTTGTAATACTCCCGCCTAGTCTTTCTAAGTATTTATCAAAATGTATTCCAAAGCTTTCTATGAAATTATTATTTATTGTCTTTCTATCGATGTAACATTCCTCTTTGCTAAACAGTAAACCATATCCGTCGACAGTTTCACAAGCATTTATCAATCCGCCTTTGGCAAATAAATCTTTCAATCCCCTTTCGCTTGCAATTCTTGCGGATTTCTCTATATTAAACAAAAGGACATTACCTTCATCTATTAAGTCTTTCAGAGATAACTGTAAAGATCCTATTATCTCTGTTTCAGGACTGAATTTATTATCAAGAAAATATATATAAGATGCTGAAAGTACAACTAAAAAAATAAAAAACATTATCCACATTATTGCAACTGCTTTTTTCCCGATCATTTTAACAATAAATAATTTTTATAAAATCCCTTTCTCTCAGACCAACTATCTCAAAGAATCTTTCAGTTTCGCATGTTCCTTCTTTAATATCAGCTTTCTTATTATTGCACTCAAGATTTATACTTAATTTATCTGGAAGATTTAGTTTCTCTGTATAAGCCCTTATCTCTGTGAAATCACCACCATTCATGCATTCGGCCATTAGTTTATCTGCAATATCGCCCTTCTCATACGGCGTTCTCAGATAAGCCATCATTTGAAAATCCAAATCATTTGATCTTGACTCACTCTTGATTCTGTTGGTCCTGCTCTCCACAGTTAGTTGAAAAATAATATTAAAGATAATAATCATAACTATGGTAAGAAATACCGCAATGAGTTCAGCAACAAATGTTCCAACCCCTTTTTTATTGTATAACACCTAGCACCCCGCTTACATCTAAAGTAGCTTCGTAAATTTTATCCTGGTCTGCTGCTAATAAATAGAATTTTTTGCTATTACACTTATACTTAGAGCTAAAGCATAATCTGCTGTCCAAAATATATGCATCTTCATTATTAAAAGCGGTCATATTTTTATTATTATAATTCAAAACTAATCTTGCTGAAAAACCTTTCCGATTTAGACAGCTTTCCAATACACCTGAATTGAACTTTTTAGCATCAATCATCCCTATCTTAGTTGCCCCATTTTCACTATAAGCCAAGCAATCACCATCTTCTAAAAACTTAGACATATAGATGTCATTTGTCATACTTGATGTATCAATCTCTTTTTTTACAGCATTGCTCCACATCCAGTACATTCCAAGTGCAAAAATTAAAAAAATTAAAAAATAACCATTCCATTTAACAATCTCTTGTATTGTTATTCCATGTTCTTCACTCATTTTTCCTCACAACAATTACATCGCCTTCTTTTTCTAAGTTAATTGTATCATTCGCATCTTCAGCATAGTAAGCAACATAAGGTATTTTCTCTTTCACAGCAACTTTCCCGTCGCCAATCTGATAATTAAATCCCTCTTGAGCATGATAATTAATCTTCACCTCTCCGTCTGCAATCTGGCTTGTATCAATAAGCAAAGCAATGTCTCTGCCATGATACTCCTGTTTAAAGTAAGTATTCTGTGCAATCGCTTTAGTTCCTCCTAAGAACCACACCAGAACAAAAGCACCTAAAACTAAGTAATATACCGACACAAAAGGCTTATCCGTAATTCCTCTTTTATTCATATTTCGAAAAAAGAAACCTGTATTTATTAATTTTTACTTCAGGCACTTGGTTGCTCTAATCTCTTATTATACTGCTCAGCTACTGAAGTATCTGCTATAAATAATAATGTCCTGTTTAATTCTTTATCATATAATTTCTCAATATACAATTTTTGAATACCAAAGTTCTCATCATCACCACCAAAATCTTCGCATTGTCCATAAATAAATAATCTGGCATATTTATCTGTATAATATTTACTGGCAATATCTTTAGATTCTGGTCCTAATATATTTTTATATATAGCTTCTTTATCCGTATACATTATATTTCCATTCTGATAATAATCTAAGGTAAATATGTAATCGGCATCAATCGCTTTGCATATCCTTGGTAAATCTTCTGGATCGAAATCATTATCAGTAAAAGTCTCTGGATATAAGCATAAGCAAGCTGAATCTTTGCAAGCCTGGGCAGCTGGTCTTCTTACAAACTCTGTCTGACACTCGTCTTCACTTCCAAGATCGTCTTTATTAAACCCGACTAAAATGAACTGGTTGTTTATATAGTAAGCAAGTGGACTGTCTGCATTATTAAAATAAGGTTTATCTTTCAACTTAGTATTTGCAATCTCAACTAGGTAATTAAAATTATTTATTGTAGCCTTCTCATTCTCTTCACTTAAGAATCCAAATAAATTCCTCGTTGCGTATAATAATATCAGCAATAAAAAAACGCCAATAACTATATCGCCAATAACGCCGATAACAGATAGTCCTCTTTTATCTTTTTTAATAAATAACATAAATAAATTAAACTAAAATTAGTATATAAGATTTATTATTACTTAAGCTCCTGGTGGGGGAAGTGGAGGTCCAACCATGGTAGATCCGAAGCCAGATGGTCTTTCACACTGGAAAGTTTCCTCAAGTTCACAAGAAATATCCAAGAAGCCTACTTGCCCTGTACCACCCGGCTGATATTGTGTAGGTGCATTTGTGTAGTATCCTTGTGGTGGACAATAATATTTTACAGTTCTCTTTTTATTATTTACTTTAACAAAATCTGCCTCTCCATCAACAGGATTATAATCCACTGCTAAGCTTGAAGTGCAATAAGCATGCTTGGGTCTTGAAAGAGCTGGTAAATCTCTTGCAGAATCGCACCTGCTCTGACAAGTTTGAATTGCTAAGTTCAAATCATAACCTGCTGTAGTACCAAAGAAAACCCTTTTGATAGTGTCAGTTATCTGTGTACTCCCTCCTAAAAAGAAAGCTACTAACACAATTAAGACTACAACAACTAAAATAGCGATTACTATTGTAGTTAAAGGTAATCCCTGACCTCCTTTACCCATTCTTTTCATCTTTACTTTCAAATTTATCTTAATATTTAAACCTTTCTAAGCACGAGCTCTGATGAAATCCTAAGCACTTGGAGTTGCTGATCCTCCAGCCAATATCTTATCTTTATAAGTTCTAAAGTAATTGAATATAACATTCATCTTCACGATAATTATATCTTCTGTCTCCCAAGTCTGAATATCCTCTCCTCTAAATGTAATATAGCTTCCGCATTTGATTACTTCTTCACCATTGTCAATGTCCTCTGGTAACACCTTCTTCTCCTCAGCATTTCTTGTTTCACATAATATAATTCCAGTGCTCGGTTCTTTCACTTGAGCATACAGCCATAAATCCTTATCTGAAGGAATTTCTCCAACCTCATCAAATCCACCTTCAACAGATTTCACATTAGTGGATGTAATCTTATACTGAATTCCCATTCCATAATCTGTATTTGAAACATCTGAAATTTTAACATTTAACAAATCATTTGCTTTATCCGGCAGAATATTCTCAAATCTTGCCAACTCAGGACCAAAATCTAATGTTAGAAGAGAATCATCATCTTCGACAAAACCGCTTAATGATGTAACAACAGCCAAAGTATCTGCATATCCGCTATCTACTAATTCTCCAATCTTTTTTCTAGCAACAGTTGCTTCTTCAGAACCTAAATCTCTCTTAAATTTATTATAAAGTTCTTTATAGAAAGAAAATGCTTTGCTCTTGCCTACATCATCACTAAATCCAAGCTTCGTATACTGATCTTCATGTAACATGGCAATCTTCAACATTGCTGCACCAGCAAACTCTTCTTCATTTCCATACTGTATCTTCACTGCATTATAATTCTGAATAGCTTTATCTAAAAATTCTCCTGCATTATTTGGAAATAAAAATGCTCCTTTCTCATAAATCAAACCAGTTGCATACAGCACAGATGCCTTTTTCTTAGAATCTCCACCAGCAGTTTGTACTTGTTTAATTGCATCTGCTTTATACTTTTCAGCTAAGCCAACTAAATTGTCTGCTGTAACAACATTTATCAAAAAGAATTTATCAGCAAAACATTCTGATGCAGTAATAGGACTAGTATGTTTACTACAATCCTCAAAAGCCTTGATCGCACCTTCTTTATTTCCACCTGCTGCCATTTCTCTCCCTTGATTCAATAAATTCTCTGCTTTTATTCTTTCAATACTTGAATCAGCTGCTTTAATTATATCTGTAGCCTTGATCTTATTTTCCTCAGATATTCCAGATACCCCTAATATCTCCTGTGCCAAACTCTTAGCCTTCTCTAATTTAGCAACATCCTTACTTAATTGCCCCTCTCTTAATGCCCTCTCAGCAGCTTCAAACATGCTCACTACTCTTTTCTCAGGAGGTAATTCTGTCTTCTGTTTGTCAGTTAATTCTTCCCAAAGAGGTATTATCGAAGTAGCTGATTCATTTGCCTGTTTTATCTGCTCCCCAAGAATACCAATACCTTTCAGAATTTTTGCTCCAAGCCCACTTAAAACTAGATAAAGAATAAATGCAGCAATTACTAAGGCAATCAGAAGAGTGGTGCCCAGTTCAAAACCTTTTTTATTTAATTTACGCATCTTATCCACCAATCAATTTCAAAAATATGTCTTTCAAGACTCTTATCTTGCTTATTAATATTACCATTAAAACAATCACAGCTATTGTGATTATTAATGATACTAGTTTATTTATTCCACCCTCGCCTTTTTTCATTTATACAATATTAGCTCCTTCAATTTATCGATTAAATTAATTCCTTTACCTTTCAAGATAATTATTATAAAAATAATTACAGCTAGTAATACTATCGCAAGTATTATCATTCCCAATTTATCCAGTTCAATATCTCCTTTCTTCTCCATTTAATTCACCAATACTGTACATAAATTTGTTTTTGCTGTTTTCTGATTACCTTCTTTATCTGTATATTCAAGTTCTATCTCTTCATCAAAAAGCTGTGTGGCTTGAAGAAAATGAATTCCACCAACACCATTGCAGTCTTCACAATTTTTAAACGCATCTGCAGTTGTTTCAAATAAACCATAGACCCCATAGGTTGCTGCAACGCCTGCACCTAATTTCAATAAAACTGCTGATAAAACTGGCAAACCTACAGGAGGAAGTAACACTGCTGTAGCCCCTGCTGCTACGACTATACCTAAACCTATATAGGTTGTATAGGTGCTAAATGTACTTTTACTCTCTAATTTATACATCTGCACTAATATTGTTGAGCCTGGCAAAACTATCCCTTTTTTAGCATCATCCTCTGCTCTTCTTAAATCTTCAACAGTTGGTTTTTCTCCATATAAAACCTCATAATATGATGCTTCTTGATAAGGAACTTTTGTTTTCATAAGATAAGGAAGAAATCCTGTAACCATATAGTCTTCCACTTGTGCACGGTGTTGTGATCTTTCTTTTATGAATTCGCTAAGTTTATTATCAAATTTTATTATTCCACATATCATACAGTAGCTCTCTCCTTCAGTATCCCAGTTCGAAAAAGGATCTTTTGTACCTTCTCCTGTCTTCATCCAACATCTGTACATCTCGTCAGCAAGAATCTTGTGCGCTTTATTTTGATTTATTTTTCCGTCTTCCACAATATCTTTATGTTTCAAGATAATATCCTCTCTCCCACATTGTAAAGGAACATAAGATCTTCCACTCCCAATTCCGCTTACACTTGGAAGTCTCTTCGAGATAGCTGCAAATTCTATGCTTTTTCTGCAAGCCTCATCCCTTCCAACTTTCTCTGCATTAGTTCCAAGTTTCACTACTAGATGCATGGTCACAGCAAAAACTGCTATACCAGCAATCAGATAAACTAATACACCAGCCTCAATACTTTTCTTACTTGAAAACACTAAAAACACCCCTCTTCACCATCATGTACACTACTATCATAAACACTATTGCTAAAATTATTAACAAAACCTGGCCTATACTGATGTCCCCTCTTTTCTTTATCATCCTAAAAATTTATTTCTCGTTCTAAATCCGTAAATGAGTGCTATCAAACCTATTGCAACAATGATTGCCTGATAACCTATTCCGGAAGTAGGGATTTTTTCTAAAAAAGAGGGTAATAATCCGCTATCCTTAAGCAAGGGTAATAATCCGCCTAACACAGTTAACAACCCAACAAAAGTTATCATCAGTTTCATAACATACCTCCTTTTTACAAAGTATAGTCTCCACTTGTACCAGAATATCCCCCTTCTTTTTGTTTCTTAAAATCATCAAGCATTCTGAGATCATTTTCTCTTGACTCAGTATTCTTAGTATTTAATTTTTTTAATAATTCTTTAAACTGCTCTAATCTTGCAGCTAAATTCCCTGCGCTCTCAAAAAGATCCTTGGTCTTCTTATACTCATTATTGAAATTCTCAAGCTCTGCTTTCAAAGCATTTCCTATTGATTCCCATCTCTTCTGATAGTACGCCTTCTCCCATCCACTACTTATTCTTTTGTACATCTCTATTTCAATTTCCAGGGCCTTTTCCATCTCTTTCACAGCAACCATTAATCTTTTGATATTGTCAATAATTTCTTCTTCCTCTTTCTTAATCTCCTCTAAAGAAGCCAGTTTCATCTTGAGAATAAATTTCAGCTTACTTAAATCATCTTCAATAATCTGCTTAAAAGCGCTATCATCTGCCATTTTAATATCCAATAGAAGTCTAATATTGTATATAAATATTGCTATTTATAAACTAATTAAGAATAAGAAAAGATTATCTGGGTAATCTACACGCTCTTTTAAATCTTCTGAATAATATATCTTGTAATCCACCATAAAGATCCTGTATTCCTTCTTTCTCTGTCTCTACAAATTTCTTCTTACCTAAATCTCCATCAGGAACACCTGCGTTCTTAAATGTCTGTGTTAAGGCAGTGTTTGCGTTAACTATCTCATCTAATCTGGTATTTGCAGCATCTAGTTCTCTCTTTCCTATTTCATGTTTTGCAGCAGATCTCTCTAATCTTGCATTTCTGTATTCAATACTTCTGAAATAATTTACAACTCCCGATACTAAACCTGTTGCAACAGTAACTGCTGCTGCAGCTATAGCTCTTCTATCAAAAAGATTATCATAACCACTCTCAAAAAGAAACCTTCCAAAGGTCTCAGCTGCCTGCACTCCTAAACCAGCTAAAATATAACCAATTCCATCTGTATTTTTTCTAGCAAGCATGCTTCCACCAAAAGAAGCTAAACCCGCTGAAGCAAATGTAGAAGCATTTACATAATCAAGTACCGGTGTTCCTTTAACTTTTGCTAATTCTATTGCGCCTACAATACCAGCACCCAATACACCAGAAACATAATCCTTTAATTTTGCCATCTTTGATCTCCAAAAGTATAACCACTAAGAAATGGTGACTTATTTATAAATCTTTCGCTTTAACTTTTACAGAATACCGAAAATTAAGGGCTTTTCTTTTTCCTGGTAAAAAAAGAAAATATCCCATACGCAATTAAAGCGACAACAGCTATAAATGCTAGTATATCGAATTTATTCACATCAAATACAAATCCGAAAGCACTAAAGAACCAGTCTATCAATTTTCTTCCAGCACCAGTTTTAATCAATAACAGCCATAGTACTAGATACATTATTGCAGCTGCAGGTATAAGTCCAATTCCTGCATGTTCCTTTAAAAGTTTATAGCCGTAAATAAATATTACAGCTGCAAACATGAACATGACTACAGGTCCAAAACTGTACAATAAATTAAATCCTGTCTGTTCTTCAAATAATAACAGTGCGAATGTGAGGAATAATCCTAATCCTGTGTAAACAGCAGTTCCACCTGCACCTTTAAATTTCTCCCCGAATATGCTTCTTCCTAAACCTAAAAAAATTAGCAGGAATATTATTGCATCAATTAATGTCCCATACTGATAATAAAGATCAGAAAAATTAACGAATCCAAAATCAAATAACCCAAGTCCATAACCATACCCACCATAATCTCTGTAGTAGGCCTGCCCTGTTATTTCATTATACTTTATCATGCCTGCTAGAGCTACAAGAATCAGTACAAAGAAAATATGCTTGCTTTTTATTTCCATTTTATCTCTTTTCCATTATTTGATTGGTTTATTTCATATTTAAACATTATGTTACAGCACCGGTTTGTGCAAATGTAACAGCATTGGCTAATAAATTAAACACTATTATCCCTATTAATGCTATTAGAATGTATAGACTAGTTGCCTTCAGCAAATTCTTTCCTATTCTGTATCTTGTAGTTGTTTTATCAACGCCTCTTTCAATATAGGTACTTAGTATGGTTAATATTATTGTAAGCTGCACAACGTATAGCCCAACAATTAGCTGAAATTGAAATCCAGGAATTACATCCTCTATTCTTAATATATTTGCGATAGCTGCAATTCCTCCGGTAAATCCACCCTCTTCAACGCCGATGCTTTTGAACTGCTCTCCTAAAAGATTGATTATTGTTACAACCATGCTCCCTACTCCAACCACTATTCCAGCTATTACTGGTGTAAGAAAACTTATCTGAGAAGTCATACTGCTCAGCACATCAGCCATCAAGTCCTTCAATCTTTCATTTACCTGTCTTATTCTTGTCACATAATTGCTTATTGTTATCAGGCTCTTGCTTGCCACTACAGGTCCTTTCTTCGCACTTTCAACTAAAACCTTCATGCTGCTCTCAACAAGTTTACTCGGATAATAAAGAATTCCTCCCCTTTGTGAATCAAATATTGCACTTTTTAATCCCATTCCAAGATTTCTTATATTATTGTCTACAATTCTGAAAAATTCTCCGCTGTTTGTTCCCTTCATATTATCAGCCACACTCTTAAAAGCGACCTCAGCTGGCAAGCCATCTCCAATTCTGTTTCCTAACTGGAATATTGCTCCGCTAAATTCTTGTTCTAAATCATCTGTTTTTTTTCTAACCTCAATTAACTTCTTGGTCTTCGCCCTGTAATAAAGAGACATTGATAATGCTAATCCTAAAGGAATGAACAAACTAAATAATAAAGCCCAAAATCCATAAGGTCCATTACTGCCTTTATAATCTAAAAACTTGAATCCGAGAAACTCCATATCAAAGGTCGGATCAACAATATGTGATATTACAGGAATAAATCCAACCCCAACAATTAAAACCCCAATTAAAAAAGAAAGTATAAATATATTGCTCTCATATGTTTTAAATTCAGGGTGTGTTTGCAGAATTTCTCCTTCTCCATAACCTGTAGGCCTCTTTGTCAGTATATTATTCCCCATAAAATAAACAAATAGTGGTAATATAATATTGTATAAAACCAAAAGATGATACCATTTTATTGCTCCACTTAGAAAGCTTCCGATTAATGGAAATATAACTAACCCTAATATGGGTAAAATAATTCCAAGCATATACAGTACTGTTATTGGACTTTTGAGATTGTGAGCATAATGCAGCATCTTGTCATAAGTCCCTTCCAGCATTACTTGCAAAGCCTTTTCTAGCAGTTCTATTCTTCTCTCTTCAATTGGTTCATACAAGCTGCCCTCAATTAGATGGAAAGCTTCAACAAATTCTAAATTGTAATTTCTCCATTCTTCCAAATAATTATCCAAAGATTCTTTTATTGTAAGAAATTTCTCAGTCTCAATGTTCCATAATACTTTTTTAAGATCCAAGCTTAATGGCAGTCCTACATGCTCGCCAGCAAATTTAATAGCGTGCTCTAAATTGCTTGTATGTCTCATATAAATTACAGTATATAGTATGCAAAGAACCATCTGATTGCTTGCTTCTAATCTCCACCTTGTCGCAAAATAATTTGGAAGATGAGTCAAAGGTTTGATTATTGCAGCCCCGCTGATCACAAAAAACAAGGTTGTAATCAAAAAGAAGTTTCCTAAGGCAAAGCTTGCTAGCCCTACTCCCACACCAAGTAATATTGTCAATAATCCAATTATGACTGCAAAGCTTGCTGCCCCCTCAGGTGTAATGTCAAGGTGCGCTGTCTCAATTGACCCAAGTAATTTATCCCTGTCTGTTTCCTTTACCTTAACCTTCAGTAGTTTCTCACAAAAATTACACCATTTCTCATAAGAACTAACTCTTTTTTCTAGAGCCTCTCTTCTAAATATCTCGTAATCCTTGCTCATCATACCCCCAGAAGCTAGCAGTTCGTCACCTACTTGTTCCTGAAGTTTCTCTTCGTACCTCTTTATTATCTCTCCCACATCCCCATTAACCATGATTATACCTACAAGATAAGTACTTATTATATAAGTATTAAACTTTCTGCAATTTTATCTCTCTTTTCAACCATTCTCTCCAGTCAAAATAAATTCTCTTGCTATCCAAGCTACCTGATTCCTCTCTAATCTTCTCACTGATGATATGAAACATGTCATTTGACTTAACCACAAAATCCGCCTCCAATAAATCTAACATATTTGCCTTATTTGCATATTCAACTAATGCCTCTTTTATCTTAGCCCTCAATATTATATTTTCCCATATCGCATCCCAGTTTCCTACCCATTCCCTCACATTCGCTGCTACTGCTTTTATCACATCACTCTCCCCGTTTTTTAAATCACTAGTCGTCTCAAGAATATCTTTCTTCACATCATATCTCATCAGATCCATAAATCCTGCCTCTTTCAAAGGATCTTCTTGCCAATGCTTTCTTACTTCAGTTATCTGCAGTACTCTTCTGTATTTTCTTAATCCATCTGCACTTGTAACTGGATTCGCAACAATTATTACATCAGTTGCCTTGAAGCTTGTTCTCGGAACTCCCAAATCATTCACCACTCTGTCAAAAACACTGTAAGGATCTGCTCCATGTATTGTACCAGCAACCACATTAGCTAAAGCACCTATTCTCATTGCCTCATAAAGTGCGCGAGCCTCTGTCGAACGTACTTCCCCAATTATTAAACTTGAATCCCCAAATCTCAAGCTTGTTCTTATCCCCTCATCAGCTCCAACTTCTACTCCTCCAGCCATCAAAGCACTTCTCACCTTCATATGTTGAATATTGTACCCTAGTTTTCTAAGACTATCAACAGGAATTTCTAAAGTATCTTCAAGTGTAATCATTCTATATTTTCTCATTATCTCAACCATTATCGCCCCCAACAAAGAGGTCTTTCCAGAGCTTCTTGTTCCAGCAACCAGTATTGTTCTTGCTCCATCCACAAGAAAACTAATTAATCCAGCACCTAAAGGACTGATCATCTTATTGCTGATAAATAATGGCAAGGTCCAAGGTTTGTCTCTATGCCTTCTTATTGCATAGGCTAATCCTGTCGGACTTAATGGGGTTCCCATCACAGAAACTCTTCCTCTTGCACCATTAACTATAAGTTCTGTATCTAAAACTGGATTAGCTTCATCTAAAGGTCTTCCGCTAAACAATCTAAATTTTGTTGCCCAGCTCTCAGCATCATCCCTACTTGGAACAATATTTGTTACACACTCCCCAAAATCCTGATGAACTATAAACATTGGCGTGCTTCCAATTGGGCTGTTAACTACAATATCCTGTACTTTCTCATCTTGCATCAGAATTTCGATTAATCCAAATCCGACAGTATATCTCACTAATATTTTAGCTAATTCATCCAATCTTTCATAATTAATATCATATCCTTTACTCTGAATTAGTTCATTCAACAGATCCTTTCCAATGTTGTAAAAAGTATTTCTCAATCTTGAAGGTTCTAAAAATTCCTCCTCTCTTGGCTTGTGCTCTCCTAGAACATTTCTTGCTAACTCAATTAAGTTGTATTCATCTTCATTCAGATTAAATTCTTCCGGATTCAAATGATAAAGTAATCTTATCTGCCCGGGTATCTTGAATAATGTAACTACACCATCTTTAACTTTATATAGATCAACTTGTTCTCCATTCAAGGGCTGTTCGGCCATCAATCTCGTAAACATAAAATCTGGAGTAATCACTGCTCTGAGCAAATTCTTATACACGCCCCTATCCCCAACACTATGACCGTCTAACTTATCCCTAACTAAAGAAATCATTCTTGTATTATCAAGAAGGCTATAAACATAAAGTAAAACTTCTAAAAATTTCTTTCTGGCTTCTGCTATATTTGGGTTTGTTTCTTTCTCAAAATTTATCTTCTCTTCTCTTAATAATCTCTTAGCTTCAACATAGCATCCTATAGGATCTGTTCTTAACAAATTATAAACTAAATATTGTAATGTTCCTAATTTCTCTCCAAAGAAAGCGCCGTATTCTTCCTGAAACCCAGTAAGTATACTAAGAACCTTCTTAGTTTTTACAAGATGATTATAAACCTGAGAAACTTGCAGCAACATCTGTGTTTGATCATATTCATAAGTAAAATTCCTTCTCTGATTAAACATAATCCTAGAAACACCAGGCATCTCAACTAACCTATCGATAATAAAGCCCATTACTAAAGCGCTGTCCTCAATGCTGGGACTATAACTCCAAGAATTAGCATTTATCCTTAATATCGCCTCGCTTCCCTCATAAATTACCTCATAGCCCTCTTTTTGTCCGCTTGGCATAAAATAACTAATAAATAAGAATTTTATATAGTTTGCTATTACACTCTCTGTCGCAATAACGGGTGATGATTCTTAAGTCGAATGCGGGTGATAAAGTGGTTAAATCTTACTCAAATACATAACCTTCGGCTTCTGCCTTAGGTTTGAGGATTCCAAATTCTTTATCAAGTGATTTTTCTTCATTATCCAAATATCCTCTCTTAGTTTCTATAGTTGTTGAAAAAGTATTATCACAAGTATCAAAAAAGATAGAATCTTCATTATATGTATTTACTAATTCATTAAAAACACCGACTAATAAATTATTTTCATCACCCCACTTATCATAGGCATCCAATTGATTTTCTATTCCGCTAGAAGCAAAAAACTTCCTTTTATAATCCTCATAGTCTATTCTTTTAATCTCAAATCTATTTATTACCTCATTGGATTCGTTTTTTAACCACAATTTTTCATCGCAATTATACTTAGTTGATGGATAGTCTGAGTATTGCCCACTCGTTTCGTATTCATAATAACTTATATCTGTATGCTCCGAGAAAGTCCAATTAATTATAAGATATGATGCATACACTAATGAAACAGATGCAACTAAACAGAAAAGAATCCCTAAGAGGTATCCTACTTTTACAAAGATTGATTTTTCTTTTTTCATATTAATCTAAACTTTTCGTTGATC
>CAYIFT010000012.1:0-5005 GCA_964362765.1 Candidatus Woesearchaeota archaeon
TCTCCCTTCTTCATATTCTTTAGAAATTCCATATCTGTCATTCCCAATAATCCCTAAAATAATACTATTTTTATATCTTTCTGTCATTAAAAGAATAATCCTTTTAACCAGTCAAAGAAATTAGCAAAAAATCCTTTAACTCCATAAGATCTCTTATTGATATTTATTTCTGGTTTTTTCTTCTCAATCTTTTTTTCTGCCGTACCTAGACTTATTTTTCCATATTCTCCACAAACAGTCTGATAATATTCAGTTCCTTCTGCCTTCTCTAAGTATAATCTAACCTTCTCTCCAATAGAATATTCCAAAGTTATCGACAAAACAACAGGTCCTCCTTCAAGATATCCGAGCTGCCTCACAATTATTTCTTCAGTCCCTTCACTCTTGATGTATTTATTAACATTCAAAGTTATAAAAGTAAATGTTTCTCCACTAATAGTCTTACCTTCAATTTTCTTAACTGTTCCTTCAATAACTATATCAGATTGGTTCTGTAGCCACACCTTATTTTGGCACTCAGCAATAAAATCTGTCCCCTCTACAAAAGACACCATATACAATAATATAATAAACAAAGACAAATATTTCATGATAGCTATAATTAAAATTTGCTTAATAAATGTTACTAATATACTTGGCAATTGCCAAATAATAAGCTTTATAAATTAATTAACCCTTAATTTTAGCAAAAGAGGCGATTTAATGAGCTCTAAAGATCATTATGTTATAATTCCAACATTAATCATACTATTTGCTAGCTATCTTGCTTTTAATTTTAACTTTCCAAGCATTTCCACATTCAGACCCGATATAGCAGAAATAGTTATGCAGCTCCCCCATATAACTGGATTTGATATCATAAATTTGAACACAGCCTCTTGTCCAGCAGAATCTGTCATATTTAAGATATCATCACAGAATAATGCTCATGCAGAACTCTATGACCAAACAAATTATGATTTCGCTGTATGCTTGCCTGGAGTTAATGCTACAAGAGTGTGTAATGGAAATAATACAGTAATCAGATTGACTAGTCCTACTAATGCTCATGCCTATGCTACTTTAGGTTACCAGCCCGGAGATATTCCTCCTAACTTTACTTTACCACCTCTAACAAATGTCTGTTTTGGGAATCTTCAATGTACAGCCACTCCTCTGAACTGTGCCAATCTTAATTCAACATGTTTATTTTCAATATCAAGTTATTTCAATGCCCATGTAGCTGAATGTGGGTTTTATAATATTAATTTATGTTGCTCAACTGCAGCAATTACTCCTCCATCTGCATGTGGCAATAATATTTGCGATCCGGGAGAAACTCCAGCAACATGTCCTCAGGATTGTGAAGATACAGATGGTGATGGAGTGCCTGATCCAGTAGATAATTGTCCAACAGTTCCAAATCCAAATCAGACTGATACTGATAATGATGGTGTTGGTGATGATTGCGATGATGATCCTAATGATCCTTGTACAGCTGGTAATGGAAATGGTATTTTAGATCCTTCAGAAGTTAATGATCTTTGTGGTGCTGGTATCGGATGCGCTCAAAACTTGCAAGCAACCTGGCTACAATCCACTGCAACAGAAGGTCAGAGTGTAATACTGCGTGCCACAGGTTCAAATTCCTGTAATGGCCAGCCATTCCAATTCAGAGTTTATGAAGATTCAAATCTAAATATAATAACCATAGATCCTCAACCATCAGTATTCGGCAATGGAAAAGCTGAAACTGCGTGGATAGCAGAGTATCACTCAGAAGCTGATGACAACAAATATTTCTTCCAGGCATCAGTTGTAATCAATGGAAGCTCTACTCAAGTTTCATCTCTACCTAATAAATTAACAGTTAATTCTAACATAGGATCAACTGCTTGTGGCAACGGCATCGTGGAAGGTTCAAATGATGAAGAATGTGATCTTGGTTCCAACAATGGTCCCAACAAGCCTTGTTCATTAAATTGCACCCTGCAAGGAATCGCAGGTCCTCAATGCAGTAATGAATGCCCTGTCTCCCAGCTTGGTGTCTGTACAGGCACTAATAAACTAAAATTCTGTGGTAATTATGATGGGGATCCTTGTCTTGAATTAAGCAATGAAGTTACCTGCACAGCTGGAAATGTATGCAGCTCTGAATATGGAGATGCAACTTGTTTACCACCTATTTGCCAGGCTGCTTATGAATGCACAATGTCAGAATGTGTAAATGGTGTTAGAACAAGATCGTGTACAAATACAGGATCTCAAGCATGCTCTTCTTATTCACCAACAACAGAAGTACCCTGTATCAGCATAGAAGAACCAACAGCATTCCCTGTATTTTCATTATTTAATATCTTATTAACAATAATGATATTAATATTATTCTACATAGTAAGGATTAAATCATGAAAAAGGGTTTATTAAATAAGACTAATTATGCCCCGCTCTGGAAGAGAATAGTAGCCTTCATAATAGATTGGATAGTTATCGGATTCATAATACTGCTTCCATTAGGATCTGCAGGAAAAAGCAAGCTTTCCTCACTCTCAGAAACATTGCAAGTAACCCCCACAAAATTAACATCAGAAATGATTATCGTCAGTATTATTATTGCAATAATTATGATTTTATATTGGACCATACTCGAATACAAGATTCATCAGAGTGTTGGCAAAATATTGATGAGGCTCCAAGTAGTTTCAAAGACTAAAAACCTCACATTCTGGCAATGCTTAGTCAGGAATCTGACAAAATTTTCCTCTCCGCTTTTGTTTTTGGACGTAATCTATATGCTGATAACCAGATCTCATCAGAGATTCCTAGAAAAAACATCTAACACAGAGGTTATTGAATTATCAAAGCATGACACAAGGTAAATTTAGCACCATAATAACAGTAATAGTAATCCTATATCTAGTCAGTTATTTAACCTCTAAATTTATTGTCGAAGATGGTATTAGCAATAAGATAGCAGTTATCCCGATCGAAGGTACAATTGGCTCAAGTTCTACAAAAGTACCTTTCCAAAAGATTGACGCTTCATCTGAAAAGATAATTTCTTACATCAAAGATGCAAATGAAAATAAATACATCAAAGGAATCTTATTAGATATTAACTCTCCTGGTGGCACTGTTGTTGCTTCTCGTGAGATTGCAGAAGCAGTTAAAAAATCTAATAAGCCAGTTGTAGCTTTCATCAATGAAATCGGAACTTCAGGAGCTTATTGGATAGCATCTGCTTCTGATAAGATTATTTCTGATCAACTTTCTATTACAGGATCTATTGGAGTAATTGCAGGTTATCTAGAATTCTCAGAATTATTCGAAAAATATGGAGTTACTTATGAAAGTCTTAAATCAGGAAAATATAAAGATATTGCTTCGCCTTTTAAAAAGATGACAGAAGAAGAAAGAAATATTTTGCAAAAGAAATTGGATTTAATTCATAAAAGATTTATCGAAGCTGTTGCAGAAAACAGAGACCTTTCAAAGAATTCTGTTGAAAAGCTTGCTACTGGAATTTATTTCTTAGGAGAAGAAGCAAAAGATCTAGGCTTAATCGATATTCTAGGAACAAAAGAGCTAGCAATTAATATTACAAAAGAACTTGCAAATATTTCAGAAGCATCCTTGGTAGAATATAAGGAAGCTATTGGCATATTCGATTTGCTTTCACAGATTGGTGCTCATTCTTCTTTTTACATCGGAAAAGGTATAGGCTCCTCATTAAAGGAAATTGATATATCTAAGAATTTAGAAATTATTTCTTAAGCGTGACTGTGGGTTCTTTTATCCCCTACATGGATTTCTAATTTATATTCAACCGATTCTAATCTTTGTACACATGTATCTATCTTTTGTGCATATCTACCAATGAAGAAAGCTGCTGAAGCAAAAGCAGTGATATCCGCTATAGGTGGACTGTTTAGTATATTTAATGTCTTTAATAATAAATAAGTAAAAAATATTACAAATGCTATCCAAGCTAGTATATCCCAAAAGGATCTTTTTGATTTAACTTCTTTTATTACCATAATCAATTATCCTGGATTCTTATTAATAAATTTATCTATAAAACTTATTTAAATCATTTTACGAAAACCGTAAATCTTCCAATTCATCACAAACCGAAAAGTTTAAGAATACAAAAGAATATATTAGAATACAGATGGAAATCGCCATAGATTCCGCGGGGATAATACTACTAGCAAAATGCGATATATTAAGGGAAACATGCGACATAGCCGATCTTGGTATAACAGCAGCTATCAAAGACGAAGTAATGGCAGGACTGGAAAAAGGTAGAAAAGATGCTTTGTATATGCAAGAATTGCTAAATGAAAGAAAGATAAATGTGAGTGAAGTGGATATGAAACTAACTAAAAAATTTGTTGAGGATTTTAATTTAGGAATTGGTGAAGCTTCAGTAATAGCATTAGCAGTTAACAGAAATATACCATTGATAGCTGATGACAACAGATGCAGAAAAGTAGGAAAAGTACTTGGATTGGAAATACTTTCATCACTAGACTTTCCCATAATACTCTACAAAAAAGATGCTATAGACTATGAGAAAGCTAAAATTTGCATGGAGATTATGAAAAAAGAAGGATGGTTCGGCGAAGGTGTCTTAGCAGAGTATTCCAAATATCTAAGCAATATAGAAGGTGATAGGAAATGAAAACATTATTAACAACTGTTAGATTACCAGAAAATATTGTAAAAGAATTGGATGAAAGAGCTAAAAATGAAGGTCATGATAGAACAACAGTGCTTAGAGAATTTTTAGATGAAGCTATAAAAAATTGGAAAATAGAAAAAGCTGTTAGACTTTATAAAGAAGGTAAAATTTCAGTTGGATTGGCTGCTAAAATTGCTGGATTAACTGTTGGTGAAATTATGGACGAGCTTATCAAAAGAGGGATAAAATCTGATTTAACAGTCGAGAATTATAAGGAATCATTGGCTAAAGCCTTCAAATTATTTAAATTAAATAAAACAAAACAAACAAATCAGGTATAGT
>CAYIFT010000012.1:5105-14268 GCA_964362765.1 Candidatus Woesearchaeota archaeon
AAAGCCTTCAAATTATTTAAATTAAATAAAACAAAACAAACAAATCAGGTATAGTTAAATTTAAAAGACTTATTTTCCTGTACATTCTATAAAAACGAAACCTTTATATATTGTAATTATATGTATTAATACAATTTTTATATAGATGGGTGATTAATATGCAAGTACAAGAATTCAATCCAACATTGAAAACTTTAAGATTGGTGGAAGATAAGTTAAAAGAGCTCGGAGCAGTAAAAAACATCAACGAGTTAAAAGAAGCGCTCCAAAATCAGGTATCACACCAGACTATTAAAGTATGTTTAAGTTATTTAGAAGAGAAAAAAATAATCATAACTTCCATAAGTGGTGGCATTATCTATACTCCGCCTAAAAATTTGCAGGATATTAAAACACGGGGAACTGTGTTGTGAATGTTGTTTTCAAGGTTATTTGTCAAGCAGAAGAAAAATATAAAGAGCTATTAAAAAACCAACAAAATAAAGAAAACAGAATTCTTTTAAAGAAATTTAATTTCTTTCAGGAGAAAATAAAAAATGATTTGACTTATGGCGAGATAATAATTAATTAATAAGAGTAGAAATCTTTCGATTAAGCTTATAAACAAATGAAAATTTTTCAGTTATACCGATCAATACTTAAACTATTGTAACAGGAATAGTATACGAAATTGTTCCTACACCTAGAGGCGCACTAGGATCTAATATTATATAAGCAAAGTAAAGTGTTAAACCAGATAAAGCTGGAATATTCGGTATACTTATTGCTGCCATTGCTCTTCCATAAGAATCTAAAGTACCAAATGTATTTTGAAAGAGGCCAGTATTAAAACTCTGAAGTATAAATGTCAATAACCCATCATTTGTAAGATAGATAACTCTTCCATCAGGTAAAATAATGACTGGAAAGTTTCCAAACGATGCTAGAATAAAGTACTGTTTATTTGTATCTAAAGGATCATTTATACCTAAATTAAAAGATTGGCCAATTATGGGATTACTAAGTAAAGAAAGAAAATGTTGGTTCATTAATGGAGCATAATCTGCATAAAATGATGTTATAATATATGGTGAATCACCAAGACCATCGTAATTGCTATCAGTCCCATTATAACCACTCCAAAAGTTTCCGGGACCAACATTTCCATACAGATTAAAAGTACTATTGATATTATTAATTATATTCTGTCCATTATTAATAAAATTATTGAAAACAAGACTATCTTGAACCCCTCCATCATAGCCAACTAAGTTATTTAAGAAGGTGTTTTCATAAACAAAATTCTTTGAGATATTAATATTATTTAATACCTCTCTTATCCCTTTCTGATTCGATTCAAATACATTATTTTTAATTAGAGTAAGTGACGCGTCAGCTAAGAATATTCCATGATTATAATTCTTAAAATAACAGTTATTAACAGTAATTTGATCGCTATTAACAATGTGTATACCATTATTATTCCCAATAAGAACAGTATTATTACAAATTATATCAATATCACTCATTCCAGATACTGTGATGTAATTGACATTATACACCCCTGGACAGAAGATTGTATTCTGACCAATAATCATATTACTCAATGGTGTAGTGCATAGTGGTATTGATGGACTTTGATTTGCAGCATAAAGACCAGTTCTCTGATTGTTAAAATGAAATGTAGGCCACTGTGAAATACTTACATTGTAAGGTGTTTCCCATGCGTAGATACTTGCTCTTCCTTTCGTAATATAATAAGAAGGAACTGTCGAAGTAGTATAACCATCTATATTTGATGTAGTAACTACTTCAAGTTTATTATCATTGTCTATATCATCTACATAAACAAGACCTGCTCTCTCCTCAGTAATTTTTGGAAAATCTCCTAATGCATTACCGCCATAATTCCATCCAAAAACCCTACCAAAAAGTGTGGACCAATCCCCAGACGATGTAATTATATCATTAACTTGGTCAGAATTAACATCTAAAACTATTGGACTAAAAGTCTCTCCATCATAGGTTATCGGTCTTGGCCATCCAGCCGCTATTTGACCACTATGGTGAAATACAAACTCCTGATAAGTTACACTATCTCCAATAATTATTTCCAAATCCGCATCCCCATCAATATCAGCTAATGCTGGAGTAGAACTGAAAAAATTAGATTGTAATTGCGGCCAACCAGCCATTATATTTCCGGTTTTATCAAATACAAAAATTCCACTAGCTACAGGGTAACCATTAGTGGTAACTATCACTATTTCGTTATCGTTATCATTATCTAAATCACCAATAACTGGTGATCCTACTGGTGTCCATTGTGTCATTATGGGCCACCCACTAACAGAAGTACCATCAATGTTGAGAGCAAATACAATGCCATCCATATCTGTAAGATTATTTGAATCACAATTAGGAGCAGGCTGTACAATAATAATCTCTAAATCAGGATCGTTATCCAGATTGCCAACTGCTGGCGTACCAAAATTATATAACCCGCAATAATTCAAATGATTATTTTGAATCTCTATTATATTACCTGTAAAAAGATTCCCATTATTATCAGCAATTATCAAATAATCTCCATTGTTATATATAATATCTGGTATACCGTTATTATTAACATCTGCAACAACTATCGATGAAAAAGGAGCTTCAATGAAATTTCCTGGGATTCCTGAATTGAATACAGGATAATAAGTCTTAGGCCATCCTGAAACAAGACTCCCATTATACTCATACGCATTCAATATTATATCGGGAAAACTTGATGCTCTTGATGGAAACAATATCTCTTTGAACCCATCTAAATCTATGTCGGCTGATGTGAGTGCACCCTCTGTATGCATCATTTGATAAAGACTCGGAAGACCCACTGGCCAATTAGACAACAAATTTCCCGTATCTGAAAACCCATAAAGCTTGTCATTTACTCTAACGTAGATCTCTTTCTTACCATCATTATTAAGATCTTCAACAAATGGCGTTACATAATTCTGCGTCCATGGATCCCCAAAAGGTGATGGTATATAATTTACCCTCACAGGAAAACCCTGTTTTAAGGAAGGATCTAAATATACAGTTACTTGTTCAGACTGTATAGGGTAAGCAGAAGAACCATAAGCACTCACCTTAATTGTATAAAAATCCTTCTGTATAATAACACTCGTATCCCAATATCCTAAAATAGAGTCAATTACAGATTGTTGCCCATTATTTATTAAACTTATACCCTGAGCACTCCAAATTGAAGGAATCTGACCTTGTCCCCATTCAATAATATAGTTTGTAAAATTCGATGCATTTGCTGAACCATTTATCTGCAGTACATCTCCTGCTCTGAAGATATCATTTGGCAAAGGATATTTAATCTCAATATTATTGGAAGTTATCACAGCCATATCCCTACTTATTGAACCTTGATTATTGTAAGCACTAAGCCTAAAGGTAACTTTACTGTTATCTAGTGCAATTGTAGAATCAAAAACACCTAATAAACCATTTTGTATTGGTAAATTTCCATTGGAAATTAAATTAAAGCTAGCTGGATAAATTCCAAGACCATATTCTAATATGTAATTATTAAAATTATTTCCTCCGACACTGCCTATTATATTAACGTTGCCTTTTGCGTCTAAATCATCTACTGACAAATTAAAATCAATTATTGGAGTCGTATTTATCATCAAAGCTTTTTCTGCATTTACTCTACCGACTCCGATATAATATTGATTACTAGCTGGAATATCTGTTGTTGTCCTTAGAATATTTTTTATTTCATTATTACTAAAATATGGTATTCTGGACTTTATCAACGCTGCAATACCAGAAACATGAGGTGTCGCCATACTTGTTCCGCTTAAAGATTTATACCCTGTAGGATCACATAAACTACAACTTCCTGTAGGTACAGTAGAAATTACATCTTTACCTGGTGCTGCAACATCTACCCATGATCCATATGTGGAAAAACCAGCCTTTATATCATTATGATCTGTAGCTGATACACCAACAACATTTTCATAAATAGCTGGTACAAATCTGCTATTATCTCCAGAATTATCAGCAGCCGCTATCGATAGAACACTGTTACTATGTGCATAATTAAATGCACCTTCTAATAAAAAATCGACTCCTTGTCCACCCCAGCTATTGCTTGTTATGTTTGCCCCATTGTCTGCAGCATAAACAACTGCATTAGTAGCATCTGATGAAAACCCCCATCCTCCTGCACCTAGAAATTTTAAAGCCATTATCTTACAACTCCAACAGACACCAGCAATTCCTAAATTATTATTAGTAACTGCAGCTATTGTTCCAGCAGTATGTGTTCCATGACCATTATCATCAAAAGGATCATTATCGTTATTTATAAAATCCCATCCATAGTAATCATCAATATACCCGTTATTGTCATTATCTAAACCATCATTAGGAATTTCTCCAGGATTAGTCCACATATTAGCTACTAAATCAGGATGCGTATAATCCACACCAGTATCTATATCTGCAACAACGACATTACTATTCCCTGTATCAATATTCCATGCTTCAGGTGCATCGACGTCTGCATCTAGAGTTCCACCCGTTTGTCCAGTATTATGCAACCCCCACTCCAGATTAAACATCGGATCATTTGGAAACAAATGTATTCTATAAACATAATCTGGTTGTGCATATTCTATTTCAAGATATTTTGCTTTTAAGAATTGAACAACTAGATAGGGATCGTATATTTTATTAATATCTAATCTAAAAATATTCTGCAATTTTGTTTTATCCTCTCGATTAAAAGCCAACACTTCTACATTTTTAGCTCCTAAATAAATAAGATCGTTTCTTAATTGATCAGAATTAATCGAAACATCATTTATATCAGATAATTTCTTCGAAGTTTGAATAGCATTAGTTTTTATTATTATTCTAGCTTCTTTGTATTCTACTACAGGCGTCTTATCAGTACTTATTTTACGTGTAGGTACATAATATAAATCTCCCCTCCAAACATTTAGTTCATTAATACTTTTTCTTATTATATCATCATTTTGAATAATAGTCTGATCATCATTAAAAAGAGCTAAAACAGAAGGTATTATAACAAATAAACATAGTAATGATAGTATTATTTTCATCTAATCTCCTTTTAATGCTTCTAAAAATAAATTCTGTTTTTCTATTTCTTCTTTAATTTCTTCTTTAAAACCAATAGATTTAATCATTAATTTTGTTCCACCAATATTAATATCAGTAAATTCTCCAGTTGGAATCTCCCTTACCTTTTTATTTTCCTCTTCATAAGGTTTTATTTCAATTTCTTCTTCCCCAATTAAGATGCTTTCTTCAACATTTAAACCATCAAAGGTTTTTTCTACAAAATCTCTCGCAACAAACCCACTAACACTCATTTTATAATTTAATTGATTAGCGAAGAAAGATACAAATAAAATAACGAAAGCTAATAAAATAATTTTACCCTCTTTTAATTTCATAAGATTAAGCTTATTCTAGTATATTTAAATTTTATTATCGTTAACTTTAAAAGCTAGTTCTTATTCTTAATTCTGACAGACTAGGCTGGAGCGCTGATCCTGCTCTGTTACCACAAACGGATCTTCGGTGGGGCTGAGGCTGAGGGGCGGTATGGGTATGGGTTGTTAGTCTTGACCTGTACGACGAAGCTTTGTCCTGATTGGTCAATATCATGCGAACCAGTTGAGGCTAGGAATAGAAGATAGCTAATATCTGTTCAAAGCAAACTTAAGTATGATGTCTGGCGCTTTCGGGGTAACGAAGTGGAGGAAGGGTCAAGGCAAACTAATGATTTATACTTATATCCACCTTTAGCGGTCTGTCATTTTTATTTCCTTATGACATCAGATAAAGAAAATCAACGTCAATCAGAAAAAGAAAAAGCTGTTCTATTGGCACTTCGAAATGGAATGGCTCTAATAAGAAGAAACTTAGAAATACACGGAATGAAAACAGATGGTTCAACTGAATTTATATCAGAAAGTAAAGACTATGATAATTTATGGTTCGATGCACTTAAGTCTCTAGAAAAAAGATTTAAAAAATAACCTATTTCCCAAGAACTTCTTCAGCTTTCTTTATCACATCACCCAAATTGGAAACTAAATTAGAATAAATTCTCTGAATAATTATTTCGTAAACCCCCTCCTTCAATTCACCATGGCAAAATTTAATAAAATTATCAAATTGCTCAATGTTTGTTGTTTCTAACTCAGTTTTACTTAATTTACACTTCATCGATTTTCCTTCAAGATTTCTGAAATCTTGGCTAGCTCCAGCCTGAACCCTTTCCAAAGTTACCCTAACAAAACATCCTTCTCCAACACCAGGCCAGGCTTCGTAACTATAAACATTGTTATCATCCACATAAATAAATTGAACTGATTTGCATTTCTTCAAGGCTTCATCAAAACAAGTTTTATCTAATTTGCAGTTTGTCTTGATATATCCTGTATAGTATCCTATCACAAATAAAGCTAGAAATATTCCACCAACAATAGCCAGCTTCTCTATTATTTCCAACCTCTTTTTCGAAAATTTCATCTGACTAAATATCTTTATTTGTAACAATCATTATCTTGCTGTTATTATCCCTGATCTCGCTGTCCATTGCAATTAAAAACTTCACATTTGCTTTCTCAGCACTGCCCACTATATCCTTAGTCACCATTCCATCAAATACGACAGCATGCACTGAATTCAAATCCTTCAAAGTTGTACTTAATTCACTGTAAGGGACCTTTCCTAAAATATTGCTTTTATCATCTAAGATATAAGCCCCTCTTGTTCCTATTAAATCATCAAGCATTCTCCTGTAATTCTCTGATTCAATCTTGTTTAATTTCACTAACGTCCTTGGTTGAAACATCATTGGTTTCTGATATGGCCTGAACTGCGTTGTCTGAGGTTGCATTACAGGCTTCTCCGAACTTACTTCTCTGCGTTCTCTAAAGTTCATATCTCTGCTATTGTTCTTCACAAGTAATTCTCTCTTTCCTTCTATATCCATCTTTACTTGTTCGATAGCCACTTTTCCCCTCAAAGCCTTCAAAATTTCCTTCTTTGTTATCTCCTCAACTTCTTTGCCATCAGGAGCCTTGCATACAAAATCTATCTCTGTAACCATGCTTAATTCTCTTATTATAAGATCCCCTCCCCTGTCTCCATCCACAAAAACAGTCACTGTCTTTCTTCTGCAAAGATCAATTATTGTCTGTGGTACACTTGTTCCGTTCAAGGCAATCGAATTCTTTATATCATTCTTTAACAGATTAATCACGTCTGCTCTTCCTTCCACAATAATTATCTCATCGCTTTCATCTATTGCAGGTCCGGCAGGTAGTCTGTCCTTTCCAAACTCTACAATCTCCATTACTCTAACACTATTAGCTACCTCTTCCTTAATATCTCTAGAATCAGGAAGTACAGACTGGGTTAAATTGGCTAATAATTCTTTAGCTCTTTCAATAACCTGACTTCTTTTTGTTATTCTTATATCCTCTAACTTTTCTACCCTTACTTTCGAATTGCAAGGTCCAATTCTCTGAATAGTCTCCAGAGCTGCAGCAACTAAAGCAGTCTCTGTTTTATCTAAAGAACTCGGAACTATTATGCTACCAGTTGTCTTTCCACCTGTAGTATCTAATTCTACTTCTATTCTTCCAATCCTTCCACTTCTCTGCAATTCTCTAAGCTCTAAATCAGCTCCAAGTAATCCTTCTGTCTGTCCAAAAACACTCCCTATTACATCCGGTCTGTCTACCACACCCTCTATCTGAATAATAGCATGCACAATATATTTCGCTGAAACAGGACTTATCTTTCCCATTGTAAATACCCCCATTAAATTTGATTTTCATTTTCTAATTTTAAATTTCGACATTACAGAACAAGATATTTAATTTATCCACTATTCTACTCTAGTTTAGATCTCTTTTGTTGGCATTTAAATCCTCGATGAATATGTGAAAAATAATTTAATACCTTGCTCCTTAATGATTATTATTACCCGCATCTAACTCCCAAGTTCATTGTAATTGATTTCTATCACCCTCCCTTGGGTGATTCTCTAAGCGGGCTTATAATATAGTATTCTGGATTAGTATATAAACCTTACTCCTTCAGCTTCATCAGATTTAGATGGCTTTTAACCTCATTTACAACCTTATAAAGCTCGTCCTTTAATTCCTTCTCCATCTCTGCTAATTTATAACCATGCAGGAATTTATCATAAACCTCTCTCATAAATTTCATATACCCTTTCCTGCTCCAAACTTCCTCATAATCCTTAAGCATGTACCCAGCAAACTTCATGCTTATCTCTCCTTCCACATTCTTCTTCTTGTTCACCATAACTTCTTTGAAATCATTAACATTAAGTTCTGTTTCGATAACATATTTCACATAATCAGTCACTTTTTTGTTGGCTTCCCACTTCACATACAGCATATTTTTACCGTCTTCTTTGTAATCCTTATATTCTATTTCATGCACCCGATATTTATACATAGTGAACCATTTGACTAAGGTTTTGTATAATTCATCGAAATTAAAAATACCTTTATGTTTTACCTGCAATGTTTGTTCCACATAATCTTTCTCTGTCATATTATTACCTCGAATGAAGATTTAATGTTCTTTTAATCCTGCTGACTAAATCTTGTGCCTCATTATATAGTTTATCTTCATAATCTAATAGCCTCTTTTTTATTATATACTTTTCGTAAGTCTGTCTCATTAACTCACTTAATTTATTCTCTGCAAAAGTCTTTTTGTAATTCTTAATCATTGTTGCCTTAAATCTGAACTCAATATCCCCTTTTTGTTTTCTTATTTTCTTGCCGCTTGCCTCTTCCATAACCACATCCAGACTTCTCCATATCAATAATTCCACAGCTATCTGAAATTTTACATACTCATCAATATCTCTAAATGGTTTCATCACTATTTTAATTCCTCTACCGTCTGGCTTGACAGATTCTGTATGTTCTTCATCTATGATAACATATTTCTTTTCCAGAAAAAATCCCTTAATTGTTTGCAATAATGCATTTAAATCATAAACACCAGAATAATCTATTCTTAATAACTGCCTTCCTCCTCCAAGAACACCAATTTCTTTCTTCTTCTCTTTACCCATTATATATCA
>CAYIFT010000012.1:14368-17623 GCA_964362765.1 Candidatus Woesearchaeota archaeon
ATTTACACATATTGCACAATCTTTTTCCATCAGTATCAAACAATCTTGCTTCGTAACCACATTCTTCACATTTCCCAATCTTAAGCCCTTTCACAAAAACAGGCTTTCCTGTTTCTTCAGCAACCTCCATCTTCTCAACTATGAGATCAAACAAAGAAGGCTCAATCTTAAGGATGTCTTTCTCTGTCAATAATCCAACCAATTTGCCATCATGTATAACAGGCAGTCTTCTTACATTACTGTCCCTCATTTCAATCAAAGCATCATACAAATCCAAATTAGGTTTAACTCCTATTATTTTCTTCGACATCACATCTGCAACTTTAACTTTCTTAGGATCAAGATTCTTAGCTATCACTCTTTCTACTAAATCTTTCTCAGTAATCATGCCAATTATCTTACCTCCTTCTACAACAACTATCCCTCCAACACCCTTTTTCAGCATTAATTTAGCACAATCTTCAATAGTCTTATTGGGATTTATAGAAACAGGCTCCCTTGTCATCGCATCAATAACCTTAACACCAGTTTTCATAATTTAAATTTAGATAATAAAATATATAAAGACTTATATTCTATAGTATACACATCAAGTAACATGAAACAACAAATCATCGATAACATCTCCATTCTATTATTAAAGAATTACTTTCTTGTAAAGACAATCAAAGGATGCTTCGATATACTTGCAAGAAGAGGCTCAAATATACTGTTAATAAAGACATTAGAAGACGCTAATGCTCTAAATAGTATAACAATCGATTATATGAAAAATATTGCTTCAACCATAGGTGCAACTCCATTGATAGTAAGCCAGAAATCTGGTTCTAAACTAAGAGATAATGTTATATACACAAGGCTAGGGATATCTACTATTAGTTATAACACATTTAAAAATTTCTTAGATAAGAAGCCAATTTTCATCAGATCAAATAAAGCAGGATTAACTGTAAAAATAAACAGCGAAGAACTAAAAAATACCATAGAAAAAGAAAACATTTCAACAAGTTTATTATCGAGAAAAATAGGTGTCTCCTCATCTATGATCAAGAAATATGAAAATGAAGATCCAGAGGTTTCTTTTACAAGAGCTAAAAAGTTCTATGAATTATTTGGTTCAAATGTATTTATATCGGTAGACCTCACCTCATCTAAATTAGAAGAGGAAGTTAGAAAATTGTCTAAGTTCTCTAGGAAATATGAAGAACTCGGTTTTGTTGCTCGTGATACAAAAAAGGTGCCTTTTGATATTATAGCTAAGAAAAATAAGGAGATAATTCTAACAAAAGTTGGAGATAAATTAAATAAGGATCTTTTTTCAATGTCTAGCTTATTAGAAGCCGACGATCTTGTTATTTTCAGCAGAAAAAAACCAAAAGATATTGCTTCTATCTCCCAAAGAGATTTTCTCGAACTTGTGGAATCTGAAGAGCTTATTAGAATTGTAAAAGAGCTTAATTGATTTTTATAAGTCTTTTAAATTATAAGAATAATATTTTTATAGATTCATTCTTAACAATATTTAAATAGTTCTAAATTTCTTTACTGCAGATGGAAAAAGGTCTCGAAAGTCTAATATTATATATAAAAAATAATACATTGGAAAATCAATCGTGTAACAATATAAGACACGAATCAATTAGAAGTCGTATTAAAAAGTATCCATCTTTAGTTGGTATATCATATGATCATGATTTACAAATTTTTGATGAAGTAAAATTTCCTAAGGTAACAAACATAATGTTTATAGCAGATTCTTCTAAAGTTTATATCGTAGAAGTAAAATCAACTAAAGCATCGATTAGAAATGGGGGAAATAGGGAAAAAAATAAGTTGAAAGCAACTTATAGATTTATCAAGAGTAGGTTTAGCATCACACCAGAGATAATTATAGCTTACGGCATGGCTATAAATGATGTTGGTTATACTCGTCTAAATATGGATAGCAAAGAAGATGAAGCTAGACTAACTCAATTGCCAACAAAATCCAAAAAGAGAAAGTTCGTAAACGATATTGATAGATTACCAGAATTATTAAAAAAAGACGGTGGATGGTACAAACTTACATAATGCACTTTTCAACTAATCCAAATGAAGTCTCCCAGTACAATCTTCCTTTCTTAGATAGCTTCAGATAAAATTCAAAATCTTTATATATCAACTATCTTTCTGTTTTCACATGACGGTGTTAGTGGATCCTTGGGGTTCAATCTTAATTGAAGATTATGAAAGACTGATTAATGAATTTGGTTTAGAAGCATTCTCCCATTCGATATTGCCTAATCCAAACAGAATAATGCGGCGCCACATTGTATTTGCTGGTCAAGATCTTAATATAATTGCAAAATGCATCAAAGAAAAAAAACCTTACTATGCTTTAACAGGTATAATGCCTTCTGCAGACAAGATTCATTTTGGAAATAAAATGGTTGTTGAAAATATGCGATATTTTCAAGACCATGGTGCTGATGCATATATCTTAGTTGCTGACCTTGAATCTGCAGCTGCTCGTGGAGTTTCTATTGAAGAAGCTAGAGAAAGGGCTTTAAATTTCCATATTCCAGCTTACATCGCTCTCGGTATAGACCCGAATAAAGTAAAATTCTATTTCCAATCTGAAAATTTAGAGGTAATAAAAATAGCATACGAAGCATCTAAGAAGATTACAATGAATGAATTCAGAGCAGCTTATGGCTCAGAAGAGCCTGGAAGAATAATGTCTGCTCTCACGCAACTTGGTGATATGCTATTCCCACAATCAAAAGAAAGAATGCCTGGAATTATTCCTGTTGGTATAGATCAAGCAGTACATACGAGATTATGCAGAGACTATATAAGAAAAGTCAGAACAAAGAAATATTTCCTAATTAGTTCAATCTATCATAAATTCACTCCTTCTTTATCCGGAGAATTCAAAATGTCAAAATCTCATCCAGAATCCTGCATCGAACTTCCAGAAGATGTAGAGTTTGTAAAACGAAAGATTATGAAAGCAGTTACAGGCGGTCGCAAGACTTTAGAGGAACACAAAAAACTAGGTCCTAATATTTCAAAAGATATGGTCTTCGAATTACTTAAACAGCATTTAATAGAAGATGACAAAGAGCTTGATAAAATATACAATGAATATAAATCAGGTAAAATGTCATCTTCAGAATTAAAGCATCTTACTTGCGAAAAGATGGAAAAATTCATGAAAGATTTTAATAATAAACTAGAAAAAGCAAGAAAATTAGTTCCTAAATTAAAGTTCAT
>CAYIFT010000013.1:0-14813 GCA_964362765.1 Candidatus Woesearchaeota archaeon
AATTTTGAAGTAAGCTCGGGCCCATTCACTAATAAAAAATTTGCATTTGTTTCAGTTGCAACTGCTTTAGCCAATAAAGTTTTACCTGTACCTGGAGGTCCGTGAAGTAGAACTCCTTTTGGCGGTTCTATACCTAATCTTTCGAATATCTCCGGATTTCTTAATGGCAATTCTACCATCTCTCTAATCTTTTTTATTTCTTCGTCTAGTCCGCCAATGTCTTCATAAGTAACCTCTGGGACTTTTTCTTCTGATGTAATTTCTACTGATTTAGAAGATACTTTGACTTCGGTATTTTCTGTTATTATTACTGCAGTTTTAGGATTAGTATCTGCAACTATAAATTTTAAACTTCCAAATGGATTAAAACCACTCATGACTTCTTCGAATAAATTTACATTAAAAATATCTTCAAAGGGAGAGCCTGTCATAGTTCTTCTTCTTCTGCGAGTACCACCTAATGAAATAATATCGCCCTTAAGTATGGCTCTTCCAAGAAGGCCTTGTTTAAAGATTTCTGGATTAGCTTGGATCATTACCCCTTGCTGGGCTGGAGCGATCATTATTGATTTTGCTTCTCTTACATCTGCTTTTTTTACTTTAATATTTTCTCCGATACCTGTTTTAGCATTTCTTCTTATGATACCATCCATCCTAATAATAGCTTGACCAATATCAGAAGGATAAGCCCGGTCTACAATACCTACAGTTTTTCTTCCACCTTCAATCTCAACAATATCACCTGCTCTTACATCTATCTGGCGCATTGTCTGAGAATCTATTCTAACTATACCTTTGTATGCTTCTTCCTGCAAAGCTTCTTGTACCTTCAACACTGTTTCTTTAGCTGCAGTCATTTTTCTTCCATAAACCTCTCATGCATTTCTTTAATAAACCTTTCCTTCTTTTTCTCAAAGAATATGCTTAATTTTCTTGGTTCTTCCAGGCATAATTTAATAATATCATTAATTTCACGCTGCATTTCTGATTCAAAATCTATGATTTCTCTAGGTATAGATATAGTATAAGAATTACCAACCATTCTTAATTTTACTTGATATATCTTGTTTTTAATTTTCTTGAAATTATCATATTCTTGCATATCTGATGGATGGTACCACTTTCTATTGCATCCTGGACAAGACCATGTTCGAATACTGGAACCTTCTCTTTCTATGACGCTCTTCTGAGTTTTTTTGTCACAGGCATCACATACTATTGTGGTGTTAAATATATCTGTCATGTGTATACTATAAGTATATACAACTAATATATAAATATTTCGGTTAAATTGGCTTTGCACAAAAAATGCTCTAAACTGCTTTATATTTAGCTATTTTTCTTATAAATATTTCAATCACGAATAAAGCTATTGCTAGTAATACAAAAGGCCATCTGTAATACCATTTCTGATAAACAGATCTTTTAGACTGTGATTTAATAGCATCTAACATAGAATCAATATCCTCTTCCTTGAATACCTGACCATTAGTTGTTAGAGCGATTGCCTGAAGCTCTGGATTCATTCCTACTTCAGATAACTCTTTGTTGTAATTAATAGCAAATGTCGCGTCCAAAAGAGAATGGAATCCTACCTCATTAATTATGATATTTCCCGAATAGAGATTTTCTCCTATCTTATAGAATGTTACCTTATCAGATACAGGCTGTTTATCTGACTTATAAGTAATTTCTGTATCCTCGAATACTCTTGAATCCCTTATGTCGATGAATCTTTCATTCTTTCTTTCAGGATCTCCAATAATCCAATTAATAGATCTTATTAACAGGGCGCTATTTTTCTTACTTAGCAAATCAGATGCGTATACAGCACCATCATCGGTTAATAATGAAGCTACTCTTCCAAGACCAAAGCGCCAGACACTTAGTAATGGATCTCCATAATCTGTAGTTGCAATCAACTTTGCTGTAGACTTAGGAACTACCTGATTAAAACCGTATATTTTTGCATCCAATTCGAGATTTTCTGAGATAAAATGATTTTTATCGATTAAAGTTATACCATAAACATCCTTTCTTTTCTTGTCATCTGGTTTTCCAAATAATATCTTCAGATTGTTTTTTTCTGAGGCTTTGAAATAAGAACCGCTGCCAATGTCTGCAATATCTTTCATTATCCTTTCATTTGTATTTTCTCCAACACCCAGAGTGAATATTTTTATTTCCTGGTCTGAGGCCAGTTTTGCTGCCGCATAAGCTGCATCTTTTCCCTGGGTATGGCCGTCTGATATTAAAATGATGTTTTTACTGCCACCGGCTTTACTTAACATTTCTATTGCTTTTGCAATTCCAGAACCGATTAATGTACCTCCAGCTGGTTTCAATGATTTAATCCTGCTTTCTAGAGCATTTCGATCTTGTTTAATTAGATAATCTAAATTTGCAACTATCCTTCCTTCTGTATCAAATGCTAATACTCCGAGTCTGTTGTCTGGATCCAGATTTTTTATAACATCTATAGCGAGGGCCTTGCCTACGTCAGCTGCTGTTCCTGAACCAAAAGCAAGCAAAGTACTGCCAGAAATATCTATTACAATGGCGATGTTGTTGTCTCCTTCTTGTCTTGCTGCACCTGAAACAAAAACAGGAAGTATTGATTCGATTAAAGAATCCTTGTAATTTCCTCTTTCATAGGAATATTTTCCACCTATGACAATAAGACCATTGCCTTCATTTAGAAAATCATTCATTAAAGTTACTGAACTGTCTAACTTTTCTGCTGGAAGATCATTTAATATAACTGCATAATAAGGTGATAGATCAGGGGGTACTGCAGTAAGAACTTCTACATCATATATGTCTTTTATTAATAGCTGAAAAGGCGTATTTTGTTCGCTAACAAGCAATATTTTTGGTTTTTTTACAACCTTGATTGTTTTATAAAATACATTATTTTCAATAAAATGATCTTTAGTATCAAGTCTTGCTTCGATCTTATGATATCCATCCCCGAATTTTTGTACAAATTTAATATCCTGATCTACAGTTGTATCTAATAACTTTACTCCATCGACAAGTATAGTTATATGATGCTTCTTTACAGAAGTTCCGTCTATACTGACTGTGAATATATTTTCTACACCTGCTGAAACTTTAGACGGGCCCCTAACTTCTATGCGAAAATCTTCCTTTTCTGGTTTATTATCTAGTACATTAATTGTTGCATTTAATTTGTTTGCATAAAGAGCTATATCTCCAAGATCAATACCGTGATTATTTTGGCCATCACTTATTAATAAGATACTTTCTCCTTGTTTGAGATTTTCCAACACCCTATCGCCGATATCTGATTTTAGATCATCACCCATGTATACTATTTCTGTGCCTATTTCTTTTTCGAACTCCAGTCTCAATTTTTCTCCAATTACCTTATTGAATAAATCATATGAAGTGCTATTATCAACAACTATTTTAACAAAAGGATCGCCGGTAATCAATCGCTCTTCGAGTAAGAATGGTGAGGCTAATGCGATGATTAATAGTATAATTGTTAAAGACCTTAATAAAAAGATGGAAAACCTTAAATTATTTCTTGCTTTTATATTCTCGTAGCTTAATTTTACGAAATCTTTTTTGATGATTATAAATAGTAGTATCAACGCTGGTATCATAAATATCAAGAATATGGGTTTTTCGAAATATTGGCTTATTACTGGAATTACCATTATATATCCCCCCGAATTTTGGACCAAAATAATTCTATGAATAATAATATTGCTGCTATGATTAATATTAAGGTGGTTATATCCTGTTTTATTCTGCTTTCTTCACTTCCATTTTTATCTTTTATTTCAGATCCTTTATTGACAAAATTGATATTTGACTCTTCCTCACTTATCAGGTTTGCAGCTATATTCTTGTTTTTTATTTTGTATATTCCTATCTTATCTAAAGTCAGTATATTTCCTGTGACTAACTTATTTGGTGTGTTAACATTAATTTTATTGTCAAATGTTAATATTTGGCCTGTTCGTAAATTAAGATCTTTTATTTCGCTAACTTCAGCTAAAAATTTTACCAGATTTACCCAAAATACTGGAAAAGACGGACTAAGTTTGAAATCACTTGAATCTTCTAAAATTCCATAGAATAAAACTTTTCCATTTCCTAATTTATTAAGTACAATAATACTTGATTCATCTAACTTAGCAATCGAGACTCCTTCTTCATCTGAGGTATGAAAGAAATTTCTTACGCTTCCAAACTCAATTTCTCTTGTAAACCTATTGATTTGTTCAGCAATTATGTTTGCAAAACTACCTTTCTTACCAAGTTTTATAGGCAAAAGACCTTTATAATCAATTTCATTGGAATCAATCTGCGCGTGGATTACCAAGGAAGCGCCATTGGCGATTCTGTCTTTTAATTTTTCGAAAAAACCTGTTATTAAATTTTTTTTAGATACACCTTGCACGATATAAACATCATAATTCTTATCAGGCAGTATGGGCGGTTTGGCTGTTTCTAGAACGATATCGCTTGATGCTGTCAGAGCTGCTTTTAAATAGATTGATTCCTCATTTGAGATTAATAAAACTTTGACTTTTTCATCTGCTGGTTTGCTTATGTAAGCTAGATTATCAACTAAGAGATCATCATTATTCAGGATATTTATCTCTGTTACCCCATCAGGTGTCTTGACTGAAAGCACTTCTATGCTATTTGGCTGTATTTCTATTTCTTTTTCAAGTTTGTTTATCTGAAGATTTACTGTTTCTGGATTATTATTAAAATTCTTAATGAAGATTTGTGTGCTTTCGTCACTTGGATTTATATCAACTATTCCTATGTTCTTTTTAGTTCCTTCTTCTCGGACATCTATAAGCTTTACGTCTATTCCTTTATTTTTCAGTGTGTTCTTGGCAACTTCGATTTTTGTGCCTTCTGTTGAGATAAAATCGCTAATAACAAAAACTACTGGATCTTTTCCTGTAGCATAATCTCCAGCAAAGGATACTGCATCGCCTATATTTGACCTTGAATCACTGGGCTCTAGACTTTCAAAAAATTTTACAGCGTCATCTTTATCGGCATCTTTTAATGCTAACTTTGGTGTATTTGATACTAAAATTATTGTATTTCTTCCACCAAGATTATCTTTTGCAATATCAATAGCTTTGCTGAAATATTTGCCATTATCTGCTTGCATGCTGGCGCTGTTATCAAAAACTATAACTGAATTCTCTAATAGGACCGTTTGTTTGATATTTAAATAAGGACTGGCAAGATTTATTGAAAGTAGGATTAATATCAGAAGCTGCAGGAAGAATAATAAATCACTTATGAATCGTCTTAAAAATGACCTTTCTTTTTCTGTGTGGCCAGATTTAATAAAAAACATCAAAGAAGGAATATCCATTTCTTTAGGTTTTGGTCTTATCAAGTAGATTAGAATAAATGGAATTAAGCTTAGCAATGCCCATAACCATATTGTGTTTCCAAATCCAAGAAAAGCCATAGAATTTAGATTAAGAAATAACCTTTAAATAAGTTACTATAAAGAAGTGGTTTACAGTAGTTCTTTTATCTTTTCTATGTGTTCTGCTACCTTCGTTCCATTTTCGGTTAGCTTAATTGATTTTATTCTGCCCGTTTTTTCAAAATTGACAAGCCTTGCGTTCTGCATTTCCTGAAGAATTTTAACAGCGTGGGAATATGTGCAATCAACTTCCTTCGCGAGAACCGAACCGTACTTACTTTTTGTGCTGTTTCTCAATGCGACTAACATCATTGCAGGTTTTTTGCGGAAAAAAACTTCAAAGATATCCTTGTCCTTTTTCTTCATTAACTTCCCCCCCCTGAATTTCGTCAGATTATTTTAATAAAATACAACTTCTATTTAAATGTTTGCTTTTTCGAAATATATTTTTTATCATATCTTATTGTATATAAAGATTAATAAACCTTACTGTTTGTATCGATAACAAAATTTATATAAGAAATTTAAGCTATTATTGCCATGCTTGACATAAAATTTATGCTAGAAAATTCAAATTTGGTGATAGAAAATCTAAAAAAGAGGTTTAAAGCTGATAAGATTTGGTTAATTGACGAGCTTTTAGAGAACCATAACGCTTGGAAGAACAACAAAAAGCAAGCTGATGGGTTAAGACACAGGAGAAATGTTCTTTCTGAGGATATTAACAAGGCAAAGAAGGAGAAGAAGGATGTTTCTGGGCTTTTAAAAGAGGCTTCTGAGATGCCTAATAAGATAAAGAAGCTTGAGGAAGAGGAAAAATTTCTAGAAGAGGAAATAAAAAGCAAATTAATGCAGATTCCCAATTTATTACATAAATCTGTTCCCGTTGGGAAAGACCATACTGAGAATAAGATGATAAGAAAGTGGGGAAAGATAAAGAAGTTTAATTTTCCTTTGAAGAGTCATGTTGAGTTAGCAGAAAATTTAGAGATAGCTGATTTTGATGCTGGAAGAGATGTTGCTGGGCAAGGGTTTAATTATTTGCTTGATGAATTAGCTAGATTGGATTTAGCTCTCCAGAGATACGGTGTAGATTTCTTACTACAAAAAAAATTCAAATTAGTTGTTCCACCTTTAATGTTAAATAAAGAAACATTAAGTGGGGCTGTTGATTTATCTGCTTTTGAGGGGGTAGTCTATAAATTAGAGAAAGAGGATCTTTATCTTATAGGGACTGCGGAACATTCTTTAGTTACAATGCTAAAAAATAAAACACTTAATAAAAAAGATTTACCGATGAGACTGTGCGCTGTTACGCCTTGCTTTAGAAAAGAAATTGGCGGACATGGTGTTGATACAAAAGGGTTATTCAGGATGCATCAATTCAATAAAGTAGAACAAGTAGTTTTTACAGACGATAAAACTTCTTTTGATTTATTAGAAGAAATGCAAGGAATTACAGAAAGATTCTTTCAAAGTTTAGAAATTCCTCATAGAACAGTTGAAATTTGTTCTGGTGATTTAGGTGATAAATTTGCCAAACAATATGATATCGAGGCTTGGTTCCCTAGACAGAATAAGTACCAAGAAGTAACGTCTGCAGGAA
This sequence comes from Candidatus Woesearchaeota archaeon, assembly GCA_964362765.1. Lineage (GTDB taxonomy): Archaea > Nanobdellota > Nanobdellia > SCGC-AAA011-G17 > UBA489 > CAYIFT01. Next base: position 7,047 of record CAYIFT010000013.1, read on the forward strand.
ATTGTACAGATTATCAAGCAAGAAGATTGAATATAAAATATTTCGATGGAAAGGAGAAGAAATTTGTTCATATCTTGAATAATACCATGGTGGCAACATCGAGAGCAATAGTTGCTATTTTAGAAAATTATCAAAATAAAGACGGTTCTATAATTATACCAAAAGTTCTTGTTAAATACATCGGATTTGATAAGATTAAACCCAAGAAATAAATTTTATATATACAAACAATTAATTAAAAATATGAAATTAAAAGAAAAAGAGGTTATAGCGATCACTTTAATAATTATATTACTATCATTATTTTCCTTTTATGTTATAAACCCTTCTTTATCTGGCCAACCTACCAGATCATTAGTTAAAGAAGAACATGAAATTGAAATAATAGAAAAACCACTTAGAGAAACAGAAAAAATATGTGTGAATAAAAGATTTCCATATATGAGTAAAGACACAACAATTTGTTTTTATTATAAGACACAACGAATAGATGAAGAAATACATAAAAAACAAATCATATTCTTAGAAGAGCTAAATAATGCTATAAAATGAAAAAATTTTTACACATCATATTTGTATTAATCGTTTTATTTACAATACCCATATTATCCAAACAAAACTCTGAAAATAATCATAAAATTTTGTCTAGGGAATTAGGAGACGATATTAAAATTGAATACCTAGATAATGAAATCATTATACAAACTATTGAAAATATTATTTCATTTCCGCAGAATAAAAGATCAGCTAATTTTAATGAGGTTACAATAAATAATATTCAATTGAGAGAGAAGTTAATATCTATTGGTACTGTAAGGGTTAATAATATATTTTTTCATAGGTATCATTATCCAGACTTAGACAACTACTATTTATTAAAAATTAATAGCAATATTGATCCATACGATATTGCAGATGAGCTTAAAAAAAATCCCATTATAAAAACCGCTCTACCAAATATTATTTTATATCCATTTATTTTTCCCAATGATGCTCTATTTAATTATCAATGGGGTCTTCATAATACAGGCACTATTCCAGGTATTCCAGGTACAAGTGGCGCTAATGATGCCGATATAGATGCTCCTGAAGCATGGAATATAGAAACTGGTGACAATAATGTTGTTGTTGCTGTTATTGATTCCGGCATAGATTACACTCATCCTGATTTGGCTGCAAATATCTGGACGAATCCAGGAGAGATTCCAAATAACAATATTGATGATGACAATAACGGATATATTGATGATTATCGTGGTTGGGATTTTTACAATGATGACAATAATCCAATGGATAGTTTTGGTCATGGAACTGCTGTAGCTGGGGTAATATCTGCTGTAACAAATAATAACATTGGTATCTCCGGTGTCTGTTGGAATTGCAAATTAATGCCGATAAGAATACTTGATGTAACTTTTGGAAATGTGATGGATATAGTGGACGCAATTATTTATGCTACAGATAATGGAGCAGATATAACTAGTAATAGTTGGGGAGGAGGACAGATTTCTTATTTAGCACCACTAGAAGCTGCTTTTGATTATGCTAAAAACAATGGTGTTGTTTCTATAGCTGCTGCAGGGAATTCTAATAATCCAAACCCAGTTGCACCTGCTTTTTATGATAGTATACTTGCTGTCGCATCCTTAAATAATTACGGTCTTAAATCCGTTTTTTCGAATTACGGTCCGTGGGTGGATATCGCTGCCCCTGGAGGAGCAGTTTCATGTTCTTGGGGATTAACAGATATATTAACAACAATACCAACAATATCTTTCTTTTGGCAATCTCATTTTTGTTATGGAGGAAATTTTAATAATATCTATGCTTTTTTTGGAGGAACTAGTTTAGCTGCACCTTTTGTATCTGGAACCGCTGCTTTGCTGTTGTCAAAAACACCTTCTCTTACTGTTGATCAAGTTTATACTTTATTAAGATCTGGTGTAGACTCTGCATTAAGCAATCTATATTACATAGGAGAGGGAAGGATTAATGCTCATAAAGTATTAAGCTATAATCTGCCTGCTGTTGCATACCTTGACTCTTCATTAGATAATAATATTGCTATAGGAATGTTTCCAATATATGGCAGTGCTTATGGTCCTAATTTTAATTCTTATACCTTAGAAATTGGTTCTGGTGTTTATCCATCTACTTTTACTGTAATAACAACAAGTAATACACCAGTTGTTAACGGATTGTTAGGCACATTAAATGCCCAATTTTTTCCTGAGAGCCAATATACATTAAGATTAACTGTTCAGAATAATTTAGGAGAAATATACCGAGATTCGACTATAATTAGAAGAATTAGTTGTGCGATTCCCTATGTTGGTTTAGTTATTACTAATAACACCTTGCTATGTCCCATAACTTTCAGCACACACATCATAATAGGAGCAAATAATATTATTTTAGATTGTAATGGTGCTATTCTTAATGGAAACCCATCTTTGCCAGGGATTACAGCATCAAATAAAAATAATATTACAATTAAGAATTGTGAATTACGAAATCTTAATCCAGGTATGGATTTGTTAGTCACAAATAGTATTCTAGAAAATAATAGATTTGTTAATAATTCCATAGGTTTAAGACTATTCAGTATTTATGGATATGGCGGTAGCACATCCTCAAATAATCTTCTAAATTCAAATACGTTCTTAGATAATCAAATTGGTTTTTCTGCTGGTATTAATATTAATTCAGTCATAATGAATAATCTATTTATAAATAATAATTTTATTTCGAATGCAGTCCAAGTTCAATTTATTAATTCAAGTAGTCAGAATATATGGTCTCTTCCAGGCACAGGTGGGAATTATTGGAGTAATTATGTTGGTCTAGACAATAATCTTGACAGCTTTGGTGATACGCCCTATATACTTAATTTTAATAATATTGATAGCTTACCTTTGATACATCCTAAATTTTTGTCTATTGAAGGAACAGCCAATATGGGAGGATCGTTTAAACTAAAAATCAATGATCCATTAGATTCTAACAAGGCGTATCTAATACTAGCAGCGCATTCTAATACACCGCCAATACAATTGCCTGATGGCAGATATGTTTATCTAACGTTTGATCAATTATTAGATTTTACTCTACAAAACCCCAATTCTGCCTATTTTGAAAACACATTAGGTAATCTGGATAGCTATGGTAAAGCAACAGCAACAATTATAATACCAAATAATCCAGTATTAACTAGTTTGCCACTTTACTTTGCATTTGTAATCATCGATCCAAGTTTACCAATAGGTATAGGTACAATTTCACATACAGTTAAGACAAATATCATATAAGCTTAATCATAGTAAATTATTTAAAGCGATTATATCTAATTTAAAAAATGGTAATGAACGAAAAAAAGATAGTATCTATATCGTTATTAATATTAATAGTATCTTTTTTTGCTTTTCATATAAATAATTTAACTGGCGGGCTCATAAGATCAGATTCAAAAACTTTACAAGATAATATAGTCAGAGAACAAGATTTTGTTAACAAAAATGAATGCCTAGACCCATATAAAGAGATTAATTTACCTGGCAATAAGGAACTTTGTATAAAATATGAAAATGCATACGTGCTAAATAATAAAGAAGAAATATTTCTAGAAAATTTAATTGGAGCTAAGAAGGTATGAAAAAAATATTTATAATACTAATTCTATTTATACTGACAACTAGAATAGTAATACCTATTATAGATTACGATGTTAGAAATTCGGCCAATATTAAACAATATTCTGATGATGTAATTATTATACAAACAAAAAGTATAAATGACATTATATTACCAAATAATTTAAATTCTGCTACTCTTGACTCTGTTAATATAAAAAGTGGCTCTCTTAGAAATACCCTTAATTCTATTAATGCAAGAGAGATTAATCGAATTATACATAAATATCCTGATGAAAATTTAGATAAAATATTTTTTATAAAAATTAATAACTATGATCCTTTAACTGCTGTAAGTATATTACAAACTGACCCAAATATAGAATTTGCAACTCCAGATTATATAACTCAAGTTAATATTTTTCCAAATGATCCTTTGTTTTTTTACGAATGGGGTCTTCATAATACAGGTACTCTCCCTGGTATACCTGGTACAAGTGGTGCTAATGATGCTGATATAGATGCTCCTGAAGCATGGGATCTTGAAACTGGAGATAGTAATGTTGTTATCGCAATTTTAGATACGGGCATAGATTACACTCATCCTGATTTGGCTGCAAATGTCTGGATAAATCCAGGAGAGATTCCAAATAACAATATCGATGATGACAGTAATGGATACATAGATGATTATCATGGTTATGATTTTTGTGCATCAGTAAATTGTGCAACAAATGATTCTAATCCTGCTGATGGCAATGGGCACGGTACGCATGTTGGAGGTACGATAGCCGGTATAACAAATAATAACATTGGTATCTCTGGTATTTGCTGGAATTGCAAATTAATGATTTTAAAAACACTTTCTGATGGCGGAACAGGTGTAACAAGAAAGGCAATACCTGCGCTGATTTATGCAGCTGATAATGGGGCAGATATAACTAGTAACAGTTGGTCTAGTTCTAGTATCAGTAATCCAGCTTTAAAAACTGCTTTTGATTATGCTAAGAATAACGGTGTCATCTCTGTTGCATCGGCGAGTAATGATAATAATAATGGATTTATTATACCTGGATCATTTGATAACTTAATCGGGGTTGCTGCTATTGATACTTATGGTTTCAAAGCTCCTTATTCTAATTATGGTCCGTGGGTAGATATTGCTGCACCAGGTGGAGAAAGCTGTCCTTGGGATAGCTATGATATTTTATCTACAATCCCCACATACCCGGTTAACATTCAATCTCATTCATGCTACACTGGAAATTTTAATGGCTATTATACTTATGCAGCAGGAACATCTATGGCTGCACCGCATGTTTCTGGAGTTGCAGCCTTATTATTATCTAAAAATCCTTCTCTTACTGTTGATCAAGCATATACTTTATTAAGATCAGGTGTAGATCCAAATCCAATAAGTTCAATTTATTTTGGAGAAGGCAGAATCAGTGCTCATAAAGTATTAAGCTATAATCTGCCTGCTGTTGCATACCTTGACTCTTCATTAGATAATAATATTGCTATAGGAATGTTTCCAATATATGGCAGTGCTTATGGTCCTAATTTTAATTCTTATACCTTAGAAATTGGTTCTGGTGTTTATCCATCTACTTTTACTGTAATAACAACAAGTAATACACCTGTTATTAATGGATTATTAGGCACATTAAATGCTCAATCATTCCCAAATGGCAAATATACTTTAAGATTAACTGTTCAGAATAATTTAGGAGAAATATACCGAGATTCAACTATAATATATTTAGGTTGTATGGATCTTTATGATATAGCCGGGATGGGCAATCCGACTCAGGCCGGTATTTCACAGACAAATGTTATTTTATGTCCTGGAAACTATGTCACATCTGGAATTATTACAAACTTAGACAATGTAAAATTCGATTGCAACAATGCTGCGATTATTTCCTCTTCTTATCAATTAGGGTATGGAATCTATGCACCCTATACATCATCATATTCATCTGGAGTAGATAATATCATAATTAAGAATTGTATTATAAAAAATTTCTATTATGGTGTAGCATTATTTAATTCGACAAATGATACTGTAGAAAACAACGTCTTTATTAATAATACTAGGGGTTTAGCTTTTGGTAGTTCTATTATTCCGTCTCTTAATAATGTAGCTAAGTCAAATACGTTCTTAAATAATCAAATCGGCTTATTGATACCGGCACCTTACAGTGGCAATAATAATCAATTTATACACAATAATTTCATTTCTAATGTGATTCAAGCACAGTTCACCACATCATCAAATATATGGTCTAATCCTCAAATAGGTGGAAATCATTGGAGTAACTATGGTGGTGCAGATAATAATCTAGATAGCTTTGGTGATACTCCTTATACAATTAGCACTAATAATATTGATAACTTACCCTTAATACATCCTAAATTTTTGTCTGTTGATGGAACTACAACATTTGGCAATTCATTTAAATTAAGATTGAATGACCCCTTAGACTCTGGAAAAGAGTATATAATACTGATGGCCTTTTCAAATACACCACCAATACAATTGCCTGATGGCAGAAGGATTTATTTGCAAGCAGACCCTTTATTCTTTTTTTCAATAGGCTATGCTAATACCCCAGGTTTCCAGAATTCGTGGGGCAATCTTAATTCTAATGGCCAAGCTATAGCAACAGTTGTTGTTCCAAATAATCCTGCTCTGGCTGGATTAAATGTTTATTTTGCTGCCTTAATATTTGATCCGACTGCACCATCGGGCGTAAGAAGAATATCGCATACAATAAAGGTTACAATATAAGTTAAAACGATAGATTTATATTCTACAGTATATACTTTTTATTTATGGAAAAGAAATTAAAAATTTTAGCTGCTGGAGACTTCCATGGAGACATTAGTCTAGCGAGAAAACTAGCAGAACAAGCGGAAAAAGAAAACGTCGATTTAGTCATACTTAACGGGGATATAGTTGAAGATGATAGCCCTTTAGGCATCATAGGGCCATTTGTTGAGAAAAAAAAGAAAGTATTTATTGTACCCGGAAATCATGAGACAATTGCAACTGCAGATTTTCTTGCTGAGATGTACAATATTACAAATTTACATGGGTATTATGTTAAATACAAAGATGTGGGTTTATTTGGCTGTGGCGGGGCTAATGTTGGATTAACACAATTATCAGATGATGAGATATTTGAAACATTGAAGAAGGGATTCGAAGGGGTTAAGGATATGCCAAAAAAGATAATGGTAACACACATTCATCCTGCAGGCACAATGATGGAAAAATTTTCTCAATTTGTTCAGGGAAGCAATGGGTTGAAGAAAGCAATAGAAACATTCAAACCTGATTTATTAATTTGCGGACATGTGCATGAAGCTGAAGGAATAGAAGAAAAAATAGGCAAAACTTTAGTAATGAATGTCGGAAAGAAAGGAAAAGTATTCGAAATATAATAACAAAACTTTTATATAATATTCTTTTTCTTCACTTAGATTATGACGGAATTAATTATATGCGAGAAGCCAGCACAAGCAGAAAAGATAGCTCAAGCTTTGTCAGATAGAAAAATTAAGAAATTATTAATAAATAAAGTTCCTTATTATGAAATTTCTTATAAAAATAAAAAAATACTGGTCGGATGCGCTGTTGGTCATCTATTTAATTTAGCTGAAAAAGTAAAAAATGGTTTAAATTATCCTGTATTTGATCTTGAATGGAAACCGGCTTGGAAAATTAAAAAATCTTCCGATTTCTCGAAAAAATATCTAGAAGCGCTTAAAAAGCTTGTGAAACAAGCTGATGTATTTATCTCAGCATGTGACTACGATGTTGAAGGTTCGACCATTGGGTGGAATTGCATTCGTTTTATAGCTAAGAAAAACGATGGCAAAAGAATGAAATTCTCAACTTTGACTAAAGATGAATTAAGAAAATCTTATGAAAATGCATCTCCTCACTTAGATTTTAATATTATAGAGGCTGGTGAGACGAGGCATTGGATGGATTACTTTTGGGGGATCAACATGAGCAGAGCATTAATGTCGTCCATCAAAAAAGCTGGTTCTTTTAAAATTATGTCTATTGGTAGAGTTCAGGGACCAACTTTAAAACTAATTGTCGATAAAGAAAGAGAAATTCGTG
>CAYIFT010000014.1:0-14209 GCA_964362765.1 Candidatus Woesearchaeota archaeon
ACTCTCCACTCTTTTGCCATACCAAAATTAATTAGAAGACTATATTATAAATATTGTGGTTGTTATTATATAAGATCATATCTAAAGCTTGTATCTATCAAATGCTTTGTTTCAGTTCTTCCTAACCTTCCACACACAAAAATAAGGAATTTTAGAATAGATTGCATAATCTTTTGGAAAATATTTTTTACCTAATTTAGAAGGATAGGCATCTTTATAGTCAACAATTTCAAACCCATTCTTAAGTATTATTTTAATAATAGTCTCATAAGTTTTATGGTAACTAGGTACCTTAACTTTTAGTCCATTCTCAAAAACCCAATTCGCATAATAAACTTTTTCATCAAAATAATCGTTAATTCCTAAAACTCTTAATTTCTTTCTATTAGTAATAATTTTTTTAGTAACTTCAGAAACTGGATTCCCGATTGAAAAAATAAAAAATCCTTTATTCTTTAATACCCTCCTAACTTCTTTAAAGACTTTATTCCAGTCTTTTAAATAATCCAGAACTAGAGACCCCTGAACAATATCAAATTTCTCTTTGAATGGAATTTTGTATCCCGATCCTAACCTTAAATCTAACTTCGGATTTTCTTTTTTAGCTATGGCTAACATGCTTTTAGAAATATCAAATCCTTTTACTTTTGCTCTTTTTTTAGTAAGAAGTTTAGCATAAATTCCAGAACCACATCCAAAATCTAATATTTTTTTACCTTTAACATTCCCAAGCAAAGAAAGTGTTGCTGGCATTTCTAATAATTCATTATAAAACCAACCGTACCTAGTCTTCTTAACCCTCCAATTATGGTATAACTCTGCAATGCTATTGTATTTTTTAGCAGCTTCTTTTTCTTCAAATTTCATTTTGTCTATGTGGTCTTTTAGATTTTAATTATTTAAACCTATCGAACCAAAGATGAAGATATATAATTGATGAATAAATAAATTAGTTAATTTTTTAAACTTCCTTTCTCCCGCTTTCTATACGCCGAGGTCGCATAACCTGGTATTGCGCAGGATTGCTATAGGTTATGCAGAAATCCTGTGTCCTTACGGACGTGTGGGTTCAAAAGCACTATCAGAGCTTAGCAAAATGCTAGCAGTGACTGATATTCCCACCCTATAAAGGCAGAGTTTCTGTCTTTAGGTGAGCGGCGCTTTATGCTTTTGAACTCAAGACCTCGTTATTGATTTATTGATAGATGATAATGTGTACTTTTTATCCGGGTGTACGAACCCAATAAATTCTTCATAACTTTGTAAATCTTTTATAACAACACGACTGCGAGTTTCAAATGTGTAATAAACTGTACCTATACCAGTCTGATTAAATAATTTATTTACTTCCTTTAGTGTATTTTTGTTAACCGAATCTACTGATATTAGCTTTCTCTTTATTGTTATACTACCATCTCCGTCCATGTAGCCTCTAAGAAATGCTCTCGCATGCCACTCATATTGTTCCAAAAATAATTCTTTTGGAACAGACCACATTCTAGAACCAAACTGAGTATATTTTCTTAAATCCCTAACAACCTCTTTTCTTTTAATATACGATGAACCTTTCTTATAAAATTTTAAAGGATAATTATATACATTTATCATTAACTGAATAAAATGTTCTTGTAGAGTTCTGTTCATATTTGAGAAATCTATCCATTCTCTTTTATTATTGCGCATATAGCTTTTTCCCCTTCTTTTATCATACTCTATATAGTTATCAATGAAATCATCATTATTGCCCTCAGCACAAAGAAGTCCAAGAATTTCGGCTTTTTCTATAGATAATCCAGTTGCAGATTTAGGATTAAGAATCAAAGACTTTCTATTTGGGTGAGGAAAGGTTTTAGAATATTTTAACACAGTTCTATCCGATATATCTAGTTTTGACGCAATATTAGCTATACTGATTCCCATTTTTTTTAATTTTATAATTTCGTTTATCATTATATCATTTACTTTTGTCATTATTTTGATTAAATAATCTAAGTTTATAAATAAGAGCCGTGGGGTTGAGAAGTGATTATTGTTTGCAATATATATTTAGAAGTTTTCCGGAATAACCGAAAGATTTTTAGTAAGCGATATAATTATTAAAGAACCTCTTAAGTTCTGAAAAAAGTGCGGCTAGGGTTTCATTCATCTTTCAGGATACTGATATTTGTGAGATAACTTCGCCCTAAAATATTGAATATACTAATTACCCTCATCCTCGGCGTATATTTTAAATTTCACTAAAAATGGAGAAGATTAACACATAGTATTCTAATTATTACATTAGCTAGGGGGTGAGTTACATATTCCTCCCTGTAATATAAGACCTTCACAACATTTACCACCACCATAAAGACTTGCACTTAATCCAGGCCCTGCGCAGTAAGTTTTTATACAAGCACCACTTGTACAACTCTGCAAACAAGAAATAAGAACTGATTTTCTATAGCCTTCTAAACAATAATACTCTACTAAACTTTTACTACCACTGCAATAATCAATCTGATCAACTCCAGAATAACTATCCCAGGTAGTCCCTTTTGTATAATAATTCTTACCGCCATCGCTATCAGTACAGCTTACTCCTGCAGGTGGAATTGAAATAGAACCTGTTTGTAAATTTCCAATACAGTCTCCAACTTTCCAAGAAAGTGGGAAATCTGAATTTTCAACTGTAACTGTGCCAGATGACAAACTCGTAAGGCAGGGTGGATAACCACCAGTTAGACCAATTCCAGTTACAGTCTTTACTGAATCGTAACCAATACCATCCGGGTCTTTAAAAGTAATAGTATATTTGGTAGGACCGTAGTCTAATCTTGTTACATAAACCTCTGAATTCATATTAACTACCTGATCTTTATAAACACAAGCACCATTCTGGCAGCTCTTCGGACAATAATAATATTCATAACTATAAGAATAAGATTCACAAAATCTTTCTACAACAGCTATTTGACTCGCGCACGTATCTGGTTGATCTATAACATTCCCCCAGCTGTCAGTTCCACTTAATCTACCATAAACAAAGTAATTCTTACCGCCATCTGAATCTACACATTTATTGTTTGGTGCGAGTGTGATATTAGTCTGATTCCCTGTCAGATTACAATCTGCATTTGTATTACATAAATTAGTACCTGTACCATTTACAGCTACACATGCATTATTTTTACATTCTAAATGGGTTACATTTGTTTGATTTGTAATCGGAGCAGAATTACATGCTCCATCAATACAACCGTATGGACATTCTCTATCTTCTATGTTATAATAATAGCTATCCTTAATACAGTAACCTTCTCTAACAGAGCATCTATTATCAGTATTTGTGCAACTATCTTTAGTTTGATAACTATCGGTAAATGGTGATGTCACATAAACAATACAATTATCTGTAAAAACCAAAGGACTCAGTAAATCATCAGGGCCATCTGATATCACTGTACCTTTTACATAATAGTTCTTACCATTATCGCTGTCAGTGCATGTCTGATTAGTCTCATTCATTGGTGGAGGAATAGTCCCATTACCAGTTCCATTACCTGTTTGATTAATATTTATCTGCACAATAACCTCTGGTTTAACAATCATTTCACCAGCTATGGTATGAGAAAGGTATTCCCCTGCAAGTGTATAAGTAATTTCCAGATCAACATTAACTCTTTTATTATTAATATCAACGCTATTTAAAATTATACTGCAATCTACAAAAAAATCTTCAGTTCCACCGTCAGTTATCATACCTGGCGAGGGAGTACTTTCCAGATTATCACCATATGAATTACCGCAATAATTTTCACCAATTTTTGCTTTTATTGAAACATCAGTAAGACCTTTTCCGAATCCATTTCTTAATCTAAGATAAACATTTTTTGTACCACCGTCTATCTTAAAATCGTCACAAGATATCCCGGGTCCAAAAGTACAAGTGTTTGGTAAAAAGAATTTATCTGGACTTATCACACCATAATAAGCTAATGCACCTCCAGTTAGTAATACAGCCAAAATAGACCAGCCATAAACTGCTAGAAATTCCATTGCACCCTGTCCCTTTTTCATATCTTCATTAGCTTCTTTTTTCTATCTTCCCATGAAATATAGCTCATAGAAAATGAGCCGGCAATAAGTACATCAAATAAAATCATAGCTGATAAAGCATTCTCATACTGAATGTCAACAGACCTAATGAAGCTTCCAGTAATATAATCCTGAAATCTTTGATTTTCATTAACTTTATTTAGAATTAAAGCATCTAAGCTTAATATCCAAAGTAATACAAAGATAGAAAACACTAACCTATGTCTAATAAACCTTCTCTTATCATCAGATCTCTTTTTTTTCACTTAATTAGGTTTATTATTTAAATATAAAAACTTTGCTATTCTTTCTTTATACCGCATATTTCAACTTCCAACCAGTATAGAACCAATAACAACTAAAAAAGCAGCAATAATCTTTTGCCATAGATGTTCTCTTTCTTTTAAAAAGATAATTCCACCAATTACAGTAAATAATGTACCTAACTGAACCAGAGGGTAAACTAATGTAACATCTTCAACACTAAAAGCAAGTATGGTAAAATAATAAACTGCTGCTGAAAGTATAGTCGCAAATAATACAGCCAAAAATCTATGCTTTATCAAATGTTTAACTTGATTAACACGTTTACCTAAAAATAAAAATAAGATTATCGATGGGAAGAAATAAACTACAAATACATAAAAACCAGGTTTAAAAAAGTTTAGGGCATATTTATCTACCACAGTTACAATAGAAACAAGAAAAGCAGCTAAGAAAGTCCATCTAATACCAGGATCAGATAACCTACTAAATTTTCTTTCAGGGTGCCAGAGCAATAAACATATTCCCAAAAATATAATTAATGTACCTAAAATACGATTAACGGTCACTGTTTCTTTCAAAAAAATCATACTTAAAATTAAAACCAGCAATATTTTCGATTGTGTTAATGGATCTTTAATTGAAACTTCTGTTCCTTTATATGCTCTAAAAGCAGAAACACTAACCATTGGCCATAATATAGAAGCAGAAATAAGAATAATCCATTCCATAACTGTTTTTGGGATAGAAAAATTTAATATAAATAATGGTAAAAATATAATAGCCGAAATTATATTTAAAATTAAAGAATAAGCATAAGGATAAGTTTTTATCATTACAAATCTATGTAATAATTTTGCTCCTACCGCACACACAATCGCTAGTATAATATAAAGTAGAGCTTGCGTCATTAATCGATAAATAAACGCTAATTATTTAAACCTTATTGTTTTATTAATAACTATGGACAAACTAGAACGTGAATTAGAATTATCTGACTGTGATATAGAAATTCAAAAATACCATATATCGATGAACCTGTCCTTATTAATACCAGTTATAGTGACATTTGTAGGTATTGGTATATCAGCTTCAAACGAAACACTAAAGATATTTTTCATTGTGCTGAGCATTTTGCTACTTTTTTTCCTAGCCTTATTAACATTCTCAGATTCTAAAAAACTGAAGAATAAATATGTTCATAGAAAAAATCTAATATTGAAGAAGCATAGCTAAATTTATATACTCTTCCCTAATATTTTAAAACTATGTTGGAGCAATTTAAATGGGGGTTAATCGCTTTATTAGTAATAATATTAAGCATAAATGTATCTGCTGTAGTGGATCTAAAAATAGAGAATACTAAATGTATGAACTCTTCAGGTGTAGAATTTAAAATCACTAATAGCGGTAATGATCCGGTAAATGCACAAAACCTCAAGGTCTTATCAAGTTTTTTTTCTTCAGCCTCTGTAAAAGTAGATGAAAGAGGAACAGATAAATCTTACAAATTTAATGTTAAAGGAACATTTTCCTCAGATGTTGTGCCTCCTGCAGATGAGCAATTATTGCCAATAAAATTTACTTCAGAAAATAATATCTTAACTTACCCAGGTAAATACAAAATTTATCTCCAATATACTGGCTGTAAAGAATCTTACAGGGAATGTATAGAAATTTCAGAAGTCACATGTCAAGGGCTTCAAGAATATGGATGCAAAGCAATCCCAATAACAATAGATTCATGTAAAAATACAGATACAGAAGTATTAATAAAATTCCACAATGTGAATAAGGGCTTGCTAATGAAAGTTAATCCGCTAAAAGATTTAAGATATGTTTTTTTTGGAAAGAGATATCACATACAGAATGATATCCCAAATGAAACTACTGTGAAAGAAATAGATGATGATTTATATTTACTAAAATTCAAACAAATTTCAGGCAATAATATCGAACGTATAAAGATATTTACTAATATCTGCGGTTATGAAGATTATTCAGATTGTGAATTCGCAGAATCAAACGCAACAAATGAAACAAGACCTATTATTCAGCCTTTGAATGAATCATTTAATCTCACTGGTGGGGAAAAGTCAAACGGTGATAATATAATTTACATTATTTCATTAGTATTTGTATTAATTGTGTTATTTATAATTTATAATATTAAGAAAGTTAGAATTTAATTTTATGTCAAACTATTTATAAGTTTAATCAAACCTTAAAATATTATGGAACAGGCTTTATACCTAAATAACAGCTACCAAAAAGAGTTTGAAGCTTCTGTCTTGAAAGCTGGTGAAAATCAAGTTATCTTAGATAAAACCTTATTCTACCCAACGGGAGGCGGTCAATTACATGATACTGGTAAATTAATGTATAATAATTCAGAATACATTGTTCTTTCAGTTAGAAAATCAGAATTAGATATATTTCATGAACTTGACAAAGAAGGCCTCAAACCTGGAGACAAAGTTAAAGGTGTAATAGACTGGAATAGAAGGTATAAGTTGATGCGTTCACATACAGCTATGCATCTTGTATCGGCCATTGCAATCCAAGATACAGGTGCATTGATCACTGGAAATCAGATAGACATTGATAAATCAAGAATCGATTTTGATTTAGAAGAATTTAATAAGGAATTGCTGCAGAGCTTTATTGAAAAGGCTAATAAGATTATAAAAGAAGACAGAAAGGTTAAATCGTATTATCTTCCACGAGAAGAAGCATTAAAAGTACCAGAAATATTCAGGTTGGCAAAAGCATTTCCGGACCATATTAAAGACATAAGAATAGTTGAAATAGAAGGCATCGACAGACAAGCTGATGGTGGAACTCATGTTAAATCATTAAAAGAGATCGGTGAAATTGAATTGCTAAGCTTCGAAAACAAAGGAAAGAATAGAAGGAGAATATATTTTAGATTAAAAGAGTAAGCGCATGAAACTGGATCTGGATAAACTCAAGGAAATTCAAAAAGAGTTGGCAAAGCAGATTAATTTAGATAGCAAAATAAAGGAAATTAAAATAATCACAGGATTTGATGTTGCCTACACAAGAGACAAGTTAATATGCGCATCAGCATCTTTAGATTTCAATTCACTAGCCTTAATCGAAAAGAAATATCTTATAACAGATATAAAATTTCCTTATATATCTGGATTTTTAGCATTTAGAGAAGGACAACCTATAATTGAGCTATTTGAAAAAATAGAAAAAAAACCCGATATTATCATGGTTAATGGTCATGGAATAGCTCATGAATTAAAATGCGGACTAGCGACTTATGTTGGAGTAACTCTTAAAGTGCCGACAATAGGCATTGCAACAAGATTACATGTTGGTATCATAAAAGAAGGTAAGATTATCGTATCAAATGAGCATCGAGGTTATGAATTGTCATCAAAAGAAAAAGCAAAACCACTTTACATCTCTCCAGGAAATTTAATCTCTCCAGAAGATGCATTTGAAATAGCTAAGAAATGTATTAGACATCCGCATAAATTGCCTGAGCCTCTGCATATTGCTCACCGATTAGCCACAAAAAAGAAAAAAAAGCTGTTTCCAACAGATAAGGTGGAGGAAGAAGCATGATAAACTTAATATTAATCTCACTGTTAGGGTTTACAGGTTCGATATTTGGAGTAATATTAAAAAGAATAGCTCAAGAAGAAATAGGGCCAGGTAAAAAATATTTTAACATAATGCAAAGATTATTTCTTTTTATATTGTTAGTAGCATTTCTGTACCATATCAAATTAGGTATATTCTCAATAATTTTATTTATTATCGGATATCTGATATCATCTTTGGTTAGATACAAATATCTATATTTAGGAATAGCATCAGCATTATCATTATTAATTAATTCAGAATTTCCATTACTTGTAAATTCTATTATCTTCTTATATGGTCTTCCATACGGATCGTTATTAAAAAACAATAGCAAGCTAATTCAAAATCTAATACTGTACATTATACCTTTGGTATCATTGTTAATTAAAACCCAGCTAATTGATGTTCAATCTTATCTATTTGCTTTCATAGCAGGCTCACTATTCCCTAAAAGATCACCATAACCTATTTATAATAGTAGTTTTTTATTTTATATTATGTTTTCGCCAATTCAAATAATATCGGTTATAGGGTTTCTGTTATCTATCTATGCGTTGTACGTAGAAATAAAATCATCTAAAAACAAAGAATACAAAGCATTCTGCGATATTAAAGAAAATATGTCGTGCAATAAAGCATTCTCAAGCAAATACGGAAAAACAGCAGGATTATCAAACTCTATTTATGGCATATTCTTTTATGTTGTTATTTTTCTATTAGATTATTATAACTATCCTAAGTGGATATTCTATTTGTCTGTATTTTCATTTCTAGGTTCAGTTTATCTGGCTTATATATCATATTTCAAATTAAAGAATTTTTGTCTTGTTTGTACAGCCATCTACATAGTAAACATTCTACTACTAATAGCTAGTTTTAAATTAGTATACTGAACTGTAGATAAGCTTAAATATTTGTTATACCCACAAAATATATAGACGTGAGCTTCAAATTCGTGTTAGGAGCACCATCATGGTATATTGCTTTGCCAGATGGAGAAGGCTCCCTTGATGATTATATTAATGAAATTCTAAAACATAGCATCGTAGACAGGAAAACTTTATTAAATGATATAGGATCTATACTACCAGATCCAATTTTTAAAAGAAGAGATGGCTGTGAATGGTTCGAAATTAACATACTCTCTTTAGAAAAAGCTGAAGAAATCATGCTGGAATTTTCTCAGCGATTTTATGATGTGGTAAGTAAATATGTACCACCAGCATATTTAGAAAGATGTGGTAAATTGAATTATCTCTTATTATCTGCCAATGATATGTCTTATTATGTACATCATTAATAAAGAGATAGATTTTTAAATTTTAATATTGATATATCTTCTATGGTATTGTTTCTTATTGGAATTGGATTGAATGACAAGAAAGATATTTCGATGAAAGGCTTCGAAATAATTAAAAAATGCGATAAGATATACTTAGAGATATACACATCTAAAATAAACTGTTCTGTTGAAAATCTAGAAAAATTCTACGGAAGAAAGATAATAGCCGCAGACAGAAAATTGATTGAAGAAGGCTCTGAAAATTTGTTAAAAGAAGCAGAATCTAAAAATATTGCTATATTGATTATCGGTTCACCATTAGCAGCAACCACACATTTCGAATTATTTATGGGGGCAAAAAAAAGAAATATAAAATGCGAAATTATAGAAAATGCATCAATCTATTCAGCAATCGGAATAACAGGATTATTTTTGTATAAATTCGGAAGAACAACAACCATCCCATTAGAAAATAAAGACATCAAAAGTCCATATGAGATTTATCTGAAAAACAAAAATCTTGGTCTTCATACATTATTTTTATTAGACATAAAAGAGAATAAATTAATGACTGCTAGAGAAGGCTTGGATTACCTTATTAAAAAAGGTCTAGACAAAAATACAATAGTCATAGGTTGTGCAGCACTTGGTTCTCCAAATCCAGAAATTAAAATAGATAAAGCCTCAAATTTAAAATTGACAAAATTCCCGCAGTCTTTTATTATACCTGGTGAACTGAATTTTAAAGAGGAAGAGGCACTAGAATTCTGGAAAAATAATTAAAGCAAAGATTTATATTTAATCTAATTTTCTTAATTTATATGGGAAAAGTAAGCAGATTTTCATGCGGTGTTTTAATCATAGGCGCAGGTGCCTCTGGATTAAGAGCGGCTATCGAAGCTCATGATAATGGTTCTGATGTTCTTATTGTAGGGAAATCTAAACATGGTGATGCTCATACTGTTCTTGCAACAGGAGGAATAAATGCTGCTCTCGCAACTACTGATCATCAAGATAATTGGCTAATCCATGCAGCAGATACGTTAAAAGAAGGACAATTTCTCGCTGATTATAAATTTGTAGAAACTCTCTGCAAGAATGCTCCCGCAGCTGTAAGAGAACTTCTAAAATGGAGAGCAAGATTTGCTAAAGATAAAAAAGGAAAATTGATTCAAAGATTTTTTGGTGCTCACACATATAGAAGGACTTGTTTCTTCGGAGACCAGACAGGAAAAGAAATTATGCGTGTTCTATTAAGACAGATTGAAAAAAGGAAGATAGAAGTCATCGATAATATATTTATTCTGCACTTAGTAAAAGATAATAACAAAATTAACGGTGCTATCGGAATAAACTTAATCAATAAAGATCTAGTTATAATAAATGCAAAAGCAGTTATTGTTGCAACAGGCGGTCATTCTAGAATTTATTCAGTATCTTCATCTCGCTACTATGAAAATTTAGGCGACGGAATATCTCTTTCGTATGAATTAGGCTGCGAGTTAATGGATATGGAAATGATTCAATTTCATCCAACAGGCATGATTTATCCTAGAAAGATGATCGGTATTCTGGTTACTGAAGCTGTAAGAGGAGAAGGCGGAATATTGCTAAACAGATACAATGAAAGATTTATGGAAAAATATGACCCAAAAAGAAAAGAATTAAGTGCCCGAGATATTGTGGCAAGATCAATTTATAATGAAATAATTCATGGAAGAGGAACAAAGCACGATGGTGTTTGGCTTGATATTTCTTTTAAACCAGCTTTATATATTAAAAAAAGACTTCCGAAGATATACAAGCAGTTCGAATCAGTTGGTATTGACATAACAAAACAGAAAATGGAAGTAGCTCCCACATCACATTATTCCATGGGTGGTATTCGAACAGATTTAAACGGAGAAACTAATGTTAGAGGTTTATTTGCTGTAGGCGAAGTTACTGGTGATGTTCACGGAGCTAATAGATTAGGTGGAAACTCTCTTGCAGAAACAGTTGTTTATGGAAGAATTACAGGAAAGGCGGCATCGCAATTTGCAAAGAGAATAAAAAATAAAGAAATAAGTGTAGAACATTTAGATAAATTATTTTTAAAACTTAACAATCTTATAAGTATAAAAGGAAAAATTAATCCAAATAAAATAAAAGAAGAAGCTCAAATTATAATGTGGAAATATGCAGGAATAATAAGAGAGCGAAGAACTTTGGAAAATGGACTAAATAAATTACAACAGTTAAAGAAAAAATTAAAGAAAGTAAGAATAAAATCGATGGTAGATATTATAGATTTCTTTGATGCTAGAAATGTTGTCTTAGTATCCGAAATAGTAATAAAATCTGCTTTAGTAAGAAAAGAAAGTAGAGGTGCTCATTATAGATCAGATTTTCCAAGACAAAGCAAGAGATGGTTAAAGCATATCATATTCAGAAATATTAATGGTAAAATGAGGCAGTATTTCAAGAAAATTCCATCTATTAAAGGAAAACTGGCTAAAGTTGTTAAGCAGCAATTGGGAACTAAATATCATCTATTAGAATAATTAATTAACCTCTACCATATTTCAACAGTGGTCCCATACTCTCCTCAATTACTTCACCAGATTCAGCATCTACCTTAACGTTTAATAAATTAACAGATAAGGTCATGCAAGTAATATTCCAAACAATCCTCTTTAATTTCTGTAAAATAACCAATCTTTTAACAGTTTCTTCTTTAGGATAATTCTCTTTTCTATAATTATCAGCAATTTCTAAAGCCC
Source organism: Candidatus Woesearchaeota archaeon (assembly GCA_964362765.1). Lineage (GTDB taxonomy): Archaea > Nanobdellota > Nanobdellia > SCGC-AAA011-G17 > UBA489 > CAYIFT01. The sequence goes on from CAYIFT010000014.1 coordinate 12,007, forward strand.
GAAATAGATCAACATTAACATTGTCTAATTTTAATTCTTCAACCCTATCGTTATCATTTTTTAATATTAAAGAATCCTCCTCAATGATCTTGATTTCAGCACCAACACTAAATACAGTTATTGTATCATTCTCTGGCCAATAGTAATGCACCTGCCACTCTATATTATCTGTATTTCCAATATTCCTAAAAAATGCACAAAGATAAGAATTAGTATGTTTCTTATGCCAATTTCTAAAAACATCAGAATCTTCTACTAATTTAGGTATCTGCTGTAACTTGTTCACAAAAACATAAAGAGAAATAAACTTAAATAGGTTTCTGTTTTACCAATCCCTATGAAGTTCGTAGAGTTAGAAGCTGAAATTGTAGAAAGAATAATTGAAACACTATCAGTGATTACTTTAAAATGCGATACGCACAATAATTTTGATTATCTGCCAGGGCATTATATAGGTATAGACTTAAGAAGTAGCTTAAGTGATTATCAGCTGATTAAAGCCTTTTCCTTAGCATCCTCCCCAACTGAACTTCCTTACATAATGATCACATTTAAGAAAGGGGAATCTCCATTCAAAAAGAAGCTCGAATCTTTAAAAGTTGGTGATAAGATAAAAATTAAAGGTCCATATGGTAACTTTTTATTTCAAAACGATTTCAGCAAAACTGCAATAATGATAGCAGGCGGCATCGGAATCACACCTTTCAGAGGTATGATTAAATATGCTACAGACAAGAAATTGCCTGCAAAAATAAAATTGCTTTATTCAAGCAAAACTCAGGATGAAATTGCTTTCTTCAAAGAATTGGAAGAATTAAAGAAAATTAATAAAAATTTAGAGATTAAGTATACCCTAACTAGGGATAATAACAACGGAGAATGGAATGGAAGTACAGGAAGAATAAACGAAAAAGTGATAAAAGATAATATAGATATTAACAATTCAATATTTTATATCTGTGGTACACCTTCGATGGTGGAAGACATGATTGCAATTCTGAAAAATATTGGCATTAAAGAAGAGGATATAAGATACGAGAAATTCACAGGTTATAAATGATTAGTCAGATCTATTCTTAATCTTATTAGATATATCTTTTAAGAAATCATCCATCTTAACACCAAATTTGACCTTTCCGTCCAACGTTCTTACCGCCAATGTTTTATTATCGCTTTCTTTATCACCAATTGTTATAGCTAAAGGAATTCTATTTATCTGAGCATCTCTTACCTTCTTGCCAATGCTTTCATTTCTGTCATCCAATTCAACCCTTATATTACTATTTTTTAGTTCATTAAAAAATTCCTTCGCAAACTTCAAATTTCTGTCTGTCACAGTCATCAGAACTACTTGTGTAGGAGCCAACCATAATGGAAACTTACCTGCATAATGTTCAATTAAAACACCCATAAATCTCTCAAAAGAACCTATTATAGCACGATGAATCATAACAGGTCTATGCTTCTTTCCATCAGCACCTTCATAACTTAAATCAAATCTCTCCGGCATCTGGAAATCTAGTTGTATTGTAGCTAGTTGCCAAGGTCTTCCTAAAGCATCATTGACATCAAAATCAATTTTAGGTCCATAAAATGCCCCTTCCCCATTATTAACTTCATATTTTAATTTAGATTTCTTCAACGCATTCTCCAAGGCTTTTTCAGCCTTATCCCAAACCTTAGGATCCCCCATAGAGTTCTCAGGTTTAGTGGATAAATTAATATCATAATCTTTGAAATCAAATACATTATATATCTCTTTTATCAGATCTAATATCCCAGATATCTCATTCTCAATCTGGTCTTCACTACTAAAGATATGTGCATCATCTTGAGTCATCTTTCTAACTCTTGTCAATCCATGTATAACACCAGAAAGTTCATTTCTATGTACAGTTCCGAATTCAGCCATTCTTATCGGAAGATCTTTATAAGAATGCAGATGTTGTTTATAAATTAATATATGTCCTGGACAGTTCATCGGCTTAACAGCAAATTCTCGATCTTCAATTTTAGTAAAATACATATTTTCTTTAAAATGTTCCCAATGTCCTGACTGCAACCATATTTTCTTATCCATAATTAATGGTGTAATCACAAATTTATAACAATTTCTTTCGTACAAATCTCTCAGATATTTTTCAACTTCATTCCAAATTATTGCACCTTTTTCATGAAAAAATGGAAATCCAGGGGCAAATTC
>CAYIFT010000015.1:0-6996 GCA_964362765.1 Candidatus Woesearchaeota archaeon
ATAATGATGCTGATTTTGAGATTGGTAATGGCAATGGTGGTACTTTTACTAGTAGAATAGATGAAGTTGGCATTTATAACAGAAGCCTAAGTTACAGGGAAATAAGAAATCTATTTAGACTACCTGGCGAAACATACTATTGGTATGTAAATGCTTCAGATAGAGAGAATACAACCATGAGCAACATCAATACATTTAATGTAACAAATACCCCAGTAGTTGATAGTGCAAATATGACACCAGTTATCGCATTCACAAATGACACACTTAACTGTACATTTACAATTGTTGATGATGAGCTTGCTGGGCTAAGCGCTAATATAACCTTTTATAATTTTACAATGAATTTTGGACCTAGATTTGCTCAACCGACGTTCAATATTTCCGTGAGGAACGACAGTTCGATTTCCCATACTTTTACTGCACAAGCGCAGCAAAAAAATGAGACTTGGTGGTGTGGAATTGTGCCTTATGATGGAGTTACTTTTGGTACACAAACAAATTCAAGTAATGCAAGTGTTGTAAATAGCCCCCCATATGTACCTTTATTATTTCAACCACCAGATGCTAATGCTTCAGCTAATATAAGAACCAGTTTTACTTGGAGTGTTGCTAGAGATGAGGATATGGATGCAATAAATTACACTTTATTAATAGATTGTTTCAATAGAACAAGCGGAACAGATTGTCCTCCAGCAGGTTATAGTTTACCTTCAAATGACTTTAATTTATCATTTATAGGAAATACTTCTACAAATCAAACCCTAACATTTGACTTAATATATAGGTCAGATGACCTTTTGATTTATAATTGGACTGTAAATGCTACTGATGGGACTAACACTTCTGAGTTTAGATTTCCAAAGAGGAATTTCAGTATAGACTCTTTAGTTGACCTTACTTTTGAATCAGGTGAAAATCAAATTGCTGGACCGCCCTGCCTTTATAGTGGGGTGGGTTTTGGAACTCAGAGCCCAGACACAAACGATAACACCACAGATAATTCACCTGATGCATTTGGTATAATAAATACAGGCAATGTATTAATTGATGTGAATGTGACTGGAACACAGTTATTTACAGGCACTAACCCAGGGTATGAATTTAAAACAGCCAACTACAGTGCAAGGGGCGCTGGCTGCTTCGAAGAAGATTTTGATCCTAAATTTTCAGCATTTAATGTTTCTAAGACACCAATCATTTTTATTCCTATAAATACGACTAGTGTGGTAGCAATAGGGTCATTTAATTATACTGGAGGAAGTAACGGAGCTGATGGAGGTAGTAGTACAACGTCTAAAGGCGATGCTGTTGATGTTGATATAAACATTTCAATTCCCACAGATGAATTTGGAAGCACTAAATCCTCGGTTGTTAATTTCACAGGAGTATACAGGGGATTTGCTTTGGTGAATATGCCATGAGAAGATTAACATCAATTGGAATTTGTATGGTTTTTATATTTATTAATATTTTAAATGTTTATGCAATAGGTGTATCTCCGGGAAGGAGAATTTTAGATTATAACCCGGACAGTATAGTTGAGACTTATATCCAAATACATAATCGTGAGGGAGAGAAAAAGACCGTGGATATATTAGTTAAAGGTAATTTGGCTCAGTATATTACAATAGATAATAAAGAGATTCAATTTGATAAAGGTGAAACTATAAAAACAGTTCCTCTAAAAATAGTTATTCCTAGAGATTTGAGTCCTGGTAGAAAGGAAGGTATAGTAGAAATTTCAGAGAAAGAAACCTTAGATGTTGTGGAAGATAGTACTGCGATAGGCGCAAGATTACAAGTATTGAGTTTTATAATATTAGACGTGTCTGTTATTGGAAAATATGCTGGTTTAAATTTGAATATTGTTCCTAATGAAGTTGAAACTAAATTTTTATCCACAGTAGTTAATGAAGGAAGGGAATTGATACAGAGCGCTAAGTTAATGATTCATATTTATAAAAGTAGTACCTTGATTAATGAATTAGAATCGGATACGTTTTCATTGTTGGTTGGAGAAAGAAAGGAAATTACTTTTAATTCAGTATTGGATGATGGTAGTTATAATATAATTTCTGTGTTAAATTACGATGGTAAGGTGTATAAGGTAGAGAATAAACTTAAGATAGACTTTAAGAAATTATTGGAGGTTATCTCTGTTGGTGTCGATGAATTTAATCTAGGAGAAATAGCCAAAATTGGAATTAACGTAAAAAATATAGGACAATATAAGGTAGACGATCTTTATGCAGTAATGGAAATCTATGGTAACAGAGATAAGATTGCGGAAATCACTTCAGAGAGATTAGAGATAAATATAGGTGAAAACGCATTATTAAATGTTTATTGGGATACAAAGAACATTAGAATAGGAAAATATAATGCTAAGGTAACCTTGTATTACAGCGATAAAAAAACAGAAAATAACCTTGAGATTATTGTGGAAGAAAACAATATAAAAACTAATTTATTAACTGGAGGGGCGGTGGTAGATGATGATAAAAAGACTAGGATAAAACCGATGACTTTTATCGCTGTGGTTTTTGTTTTAATAGTAATTATTAATATAATACTATTTGTCAGATATAAAAAGAGAAAGAAGGGACTGACAATAAGATAATTTTATATATTAATATGGAAGCTAATCCTCTATGGAAACTCAGAGAGATGAGAGGAACAAAGTTGAAGCAATCCTTTTTACTACAGGCAGATTTATGAATTTGGATGAAATAGCAAGATTTTGTGGAATAGCAAGTGTCGGTTATGTGAAGCAGCTAATAGGGGAATTAAAGAAAGATTATGAGCAGAGGGGTTGTTCTCTAATAATTTATGAGAATGATGGGCAGTATAAATTAAATGTGAAGAAAGAATATGGTGAGCTGACAAATAAACTTGTTGGTGGAACAGAGTTTGATAATCCAACAACAAAAACATTAGCCGTGATAGCCTATAAACAACCAGTAATGCAGTCAGAAATAATAAAAATTAGAGGAAATAAGGCTTATGATCATACCAAAAGGTTAATTGAGAGTGAGTTAATTACTTCTGAAAAGAGCGGGAGAACTAGAATATTAAAATTAACAAGTAAATTCTATGATTATTTTGATACTGCTGAGGGGAAAGTGAAAGAAGAATTTAATAAGATTAAGGATGCTATGGAGAATAAGCAGGATATTGGAGGAACTGAGGATAAAGAAGGTAAAATAGGGGAAGTAAAAGAAGAGCATAAGGTTTAAAAGTGATAAACCCCTTCTTAATTTTATGGAATTTGTACTAATCGCGATATCGTACATTAGCTTATTTTTAACTATATTCTGGCTTCAGGTAATATACACAAAATCTGATAAATTAAATAAATCAAAATATTTACCTCATGTAAGCGTTGTTATTCCAGCCTATAATGAGGAAGAAACCCTTGGCGCCACATTAAGCTCAGTTTTAAGTTTAAACTATCCTAAAGATAAATTAGAAATTATTGTTGTTAATGATGGTAGCACTGACAGAACTAAAGAGATTGTTGGTAAATTTAAAGAAGCGAGACTGATTAGTCAGAAAAAAAGCGGTAAAGCTGCTGCATTAAACAAAGGACTAGAAATATGCAGTGGAGAACTTTTTGTGTGTTTAGATGCTGACTCCTATGTCGAAAGAAATGCGCTGAAGAATATTGTCAATTATTTTTCGAATGATAAAATGGGTGCTGTGATATGTGCTATAAAGGTACACAAGCCAAGAAAATTTGTTGAGAAATTACAGTGGTTCGAGTATATAATAAGCGCATTTGCTAGAAAGCTGATGGCAAGGGTAGATGTGTTATTCATGACTCCAGGGGCGTTTAGTGTTTATAGAGCAGATGTTATTAAAAAGTTAGGCGGATTTGCTTTAAACAATCTGACTGAAGATTTTGAAATGGCATTAAGATTACATAAGAATCATTACAAAGTTAAAATTGATACAGATAGCATAAGCTATACTACTGCACCTGATACTGTTGATAAATTATTTAAGCAGAGAGTAAGATGGTACAGAGGATTTATTGACAATACGATACAATACAGAAATTTATTTTTTAATAAAAAGTACGGAATGCTTGGAACATTTCAATTGCCAATTTCTGTTTTAACTACATTCTTAGCTTTGGCCGCAATTTTTATTTTAGGGTTCAGATTTTTTAAGAAAGCATATTTGTTTCTAGCTGATATTGTCGGTATGGGATTGGATTATTTCAAGCTGTATGAATTTCCTAGTTTAAAGACTGTACTTGGATTAGATTCAATGCTGTGGTATCCTGTAATAATCGGATCTTTATTGATATTATTTATATTTTACAAAGCACACAGAAATGTAAAAGAAAGTTTGAAGTATAAGTTTACTTTTGTTATTTATTTCTTGTATTATGGACTTTTACATGCAGGCTCTTTTCTAACAGCTTTATTTAAGGAGTCATTTAAAGCAAAGAAAAAATGGTAAGCAACAGAAGATTATTAATAAATTCAGCAATAATTACAACCATCATTTTTTTAATTGGCATATTTGTAGGATACCAACTAGATAATTTAAGAACAACAGACATACTTGATAGTTTAAGACAGAGCGAATTGGATGCCCAAAGCTATACAACTGAACAGGAATTTTTTGAGAATTTTGGAGGATATAATTGTGAATTAGCTCAGCCGAAATTGACAGAATTGAGCAGTAGACTAGGAGAGTTAGGATTTAATTTGGTAAATTATGAGAGGAAGAATATATTTAAGCAGAGAGATTACAACTATCTTTTGAGAAAATATTTCTTAGAAGAGATAAAAACATACACTTTATTTAATCGACTTAGGAAAGAATGTAAGCTTAACAATACTTTAATATTGTATTTCTTTAATCCAGATGACATAGAATCAGAGAGACAGGGTAGAGCATTGGATGTACTTGGCAAGAAATACAATGGAGTTTCGGTATTCTCTATAAATTTTAATTATAACAGCGATATGATGATAAACAATATTAAATTATATTACAATGTAACAAAAACACCCACAGTTGTTATAAATAATGAAGATAAAATTGAAGGGTTTATCACACTAGAAGAGCTAGAAAAGATATTAATATTATAAGAGTTTATGGGAATTTATAGCCAAATTTAAAAAAGAAAATTTAATATATTTGTAATACTTAATATATCTGACTTATCTTGTCCTGAAGATGATAAAAACCGCGTTGAAAATAGAATTAAGTTATTTATACTCTTTAATAGTGATTATTGGCCTAAATTTAATTAAACTACAGAAAAATGTATGTATGGTATTTGGAGGGATAAAATGAGCGCTTGTGAGCTTTGTGGGGGGGAAGATAGTTTAGTGGACGCAATAGTCGAGGGAAGTGTGTTAAAAGTCTGCAGTAGATGCAAGGAATTTGGGGATGTGATTGAAGTAAATAGAGAAGATGTAAGAAGAGAGCGACCCAAGCGAGTTTATTTTAAAGAACCTGAAGAATATGTTGCTGATGATTATGGCATTAAGATTAAGAATGCCAGGGAAAAACTAGGATTGAAACAGGAGGAATTGGCGAAGAAGATTAATGAAAAAGAAAGTGCGGTACATAAGATTGAGAGCGGACAGTTAACACCAAGTATTGTACTAGCTAATAAACTGGAGAAGTTCTTGGGAATAAAATTAATTGAGAAGTATGAGGAGGTTAATAAACCAAAGATTGATTTTAGAAGTGGTTCCTTGACTGTTGGAGACTTATTAAGGTTGAAGAAGAAATAAGAGAAAGATTTAAAAATTTAATCTATTCAGCTATAAGTATGGAACTTAATATTCTTGAAAATACAAAGAACAGACTGAAGTTTGAACTTAAGGGTGAGGGGCATACTTTCTGCAATGCTTTAAAGAAGGAGTTATGGAGTGATAATAATATTGAAATCTCTGGTTATCATATCGAACATAGCTTAGTATCAGAACCTGCATTTACTATAGAAACTTCGAAAGGTGACCCTAAAACTGTGTTGTTAAAAGCAGTAGAGAGGCTAAGAAAGAGAAATAAGGAATTAAGAGAATTCTTTAAGAAGCTTTAAAGATAATTTTATAAATAGTTTTCTGAATTCTACAGTTATGGCATCATGGACGAAAATTTGGCATTTTATATGGTATGAAGACAGCTTAGCTTCGTGGCTTGTTAACCTTGCTCTTGCTTTTGTCCTTGTCAAATTTATTATATATCCCGGGTTTGGGTTATTGTTAGGGACTAAGTTTCCAATAGTTGCTGTTGTGAGCGGGAGCATGGAACATAATGGATTAAGTTTTGATAGCTGGTGGGAGGAAAGAGGGAAGTGGTATGAGAATAAGAATTTTGATAAAGAAGAATTCAAATGGTTTTCTTTTCACAATGGATTTAATAAAGGAGATATCATGATATTAAAGGGAATAGAACCGAAAGGTATTAAAAGAGGCAATGTGGTGGTGTATGAAAGTTCCAATTACAAGAATCCGATAATACACAGGGTGATTGAGATAAAAGAGAATGGGAAATTTAAATTTATAACAAAAGGAGACAATAACCTTGATACTGATAGCGAGCCTGTTGCAGAAGAACAGATTAAGGGAACAGGCAAGGCTATAATGAGAATTCCTTTATTAGGATGGATTAAGATATGGTTTGTTGAGATTTTCCAAACAAAATGATGTTTTGCGAAAAGTGTGGATCGATATTAATACCGAAAAAAAATAGAAAAGGAAAGACAGTTTTATCATGCAGAAGTTGCGGATATACTTCGAAGAAGAGGGAAAGTTTGATATTAAAAGAGAAGGTTAATTTGAGTGAAAAAGAAGGAATAACTGTTGTGGACAAGAGGGTGGAGACCTTGCCTAAGACACAGGAAATATGCCCTAAATGTAATTACAAAGAGGCTTTCTTCTGGACTGTGCAGACAAGAGCTGCAGACGAGGCTGAAACCAGATTCTTTAAATGTGTTAAATGCAACCATACTTGGAGAAGTTATTC
>CAYIFT010000015.1:7096-13970 GCA_964362765.1 Candidatus Woesearchaeota archaeon
AAAGCTTATATTGATTTTGTTCTTATAAAAATATATGGACGGGAGAATAGAGCCTTTTAAGGAGAAATTTATTAAGGATATCAAGTTTGAGGATTATAAAGTTGCTTTATCTGGATTAGTTATAGACAGAAAAGAGAAATCTTTCTTCTTGGATGATGGAACTGGACAAATTTTAGTTACTTGTGATGAAATGCCGAGCATAGATTTTATCAAAGTATTTGGAAGGTTAGTTCCTTATGAAGATCATTATGAATTACAGTCTGAAATAATTCAAGATCTTAGTAAAGTTGATAGAGAGTTGTTGAAAAAAATTAAAGATATGTTAAGAGAAGATTAAACACATTCAGCTTTTCCATTTCTTATTTCACATCTTTCTCTTTTATTACTACAATCTTTAGGATTAGACATGACAGATCCGGCTTTACTAGGGAGTGGTCTGATTGCTGTATTAGCATAACATGTATGCAGATACAAACCAGCAGCCACAGATGATTTTGCTGGCCTCTCAGATTTCTTAACATTAGTTCCAGCAAGTCCGCCTGCACCGGGAATATTTCTAGAAGCATCGAAAGAAATTACTGTGCAACCAGAATTTAGGGAATCTGGATTTCCAGTACAGTAATGCGTAGGATTTTCTTTAATATAATCTTCATAACAGTCTATTCTTTTTGAATTACCTATACTACCATCATCACAGCATGCTGTATGGCAGGTTCCAGAAGGAGGACGGGCTGTACCTTGGCCAGTATAAATATTATTATTCAGAGTAAGAATAAATGCTAGTATTAAAGCTATAATTAAGAGGCCTCTTTTAGATTCCATATAAATTTATCGTTTTAATATCTATAAATAAGTTATGGTTTTTGTAACTAAGCCATAAAACCAAAGCTTTATAAATTTTAGATATGTTTTGATTGATATCATGGGGGTAAAAATTGAGGCTTAGTATTGCTGAACCAAAGGTATTAATAGACTCTGTTAATATAATCTCTGAACTAGTTAATGAGGCTAGATTTAAGATAGATAAAGACAAGATAGAACTAATAGCTATGGATCCTGCAAATGTGGCCATGGTTGTATTTAATCTTCTGAGCAGTGCTTTTACTGAATATAAGGTGGATAAACCAGAAGATATTGCAATAAGCCTAGATTCTTTGAAGGCAATATTAAGGAGGGTGAAGCCTTCTGATGTAATTACAATAGAGCTTGATAAGGAGAGGAACAGATTAAAGATTCAGTTGAGGAGCGAGAATACTAGAACTTTTAATTTAGCTTTGATTGATATCGAGGAAAAGAATCAGAAGATTCCAGATCTGAAATTTCCGTTGAAAGTTGAGATGAATAGTGCAATATTTGACGAAGCTATACAAGATATGGATGTTATAGCTGAGAGCGTGGTCTTAGTTGCGGATAAAGATAAATTTAGTGTGGAAGCTGAGAGCAATTTGAATGATGCTAGATCTGAAATTGGAAAGGATAGTGGAGTTATAGTTAAGAGTACTTCCAGAGATGCTGTCAAGTCGAAGTACAGTATAGAATATCTGAAAAAAATAATCAAAGGAAGTAAACTGAGCGATAAGGTTGTTTTGCAGTTTGATAAGGATTATCCTTTAAAAGCTGATTATTTAGTTAAAGATAAGCTGAGTTTATCTGTGATATTAGCCCCCAGAGTTAGTAATGACTAATTATATTATATAAGGATTTGATTTTAATATCTCATTATGGGGCATTATCTTTAGATCAAATATATCTTTCTATTTCTTTAATGAAAGTTTTTGCATCTTCAATGGCTGTTAGCGCATCTGTTTCTTCAGGTTTATACTCTAGACCATACATAGTTTCGTGCCTTTCAATTCTGTGGATGTTCAAAAGATTTAAAATATGTAAAGGAATTTTATTGCTATATTTTTCCTTTAAATAAATAAATATTGCAAAATGACTTTTTTCTTGAATTCCATCTTTGTAAAGCAGTGCTCTAGATGCATGAAACATTGCCATATATGCTTCTAGTACGGCAAATCCAAAAATTTTTAATTTTATGGCTCTTTCAGCCTCGCTTAGCCTTTGCTTTGAAATCTCTAAAGATATTTTTACTTTATCTGTATCTGGCTTGATTTTTCTTAATAGTCTAAACCTAAAACAATCTTCGATGTTCTTTATTTCCATTTTACTAGGGGCAGTTCTCCATATAGAGGAATTCCGTGAATAACAACTTCATAATAAAAGGCTTTATCTTTTTTTGCTTTATTATTCCATTCGCTCCAGCTAAACATGTGGGTTGTAATTCTTTTGTCAATTGTTTTTTCAAATTTATCTAAATTGATATATTTCTTTTTTCCTATTACCAAAATATCAACGTCGCTTTTTTTGTCGTCTTCTCCCTTTGCTATTGAGCCGAATAGGACTATAGAGGATACGTTAGGTATATTTTCAGTTAAGAATCCTGTTAATCCCGATTTTAAAATTATCCTTAGATTAAAAGCAATTTTAAGGTGTTTGAAAAATAGGTTGTTAATATTCGATTTAAAATATCTAAGATTCGCTTTTCTTTCTTCTTTAATAAGCTTGTCCTCTAATAATAAGTCAGCATATTTTTTAATTGCAAAAGGGCTTAATTTTAGTTTTTTTGCTAGCTGTCTTAAATACACTTCTTGGTATGGGTTTTCTATAAAAAATCTCGTTATTTTTAAAAGCGTTAGTTCCCGCATATTAATATCGTTATTATTTTTTATATTTATAAACTTATTGTTTTTTTATAAAAACAGTTGTTTTCTTTTATAGCGCTTCATTCTTATGTTCTTTAAAAAACTTTGATAATATTAAGAGAATTACGAATTAGAAATCTCCTATTATTTGGTTAACAACTTGAGCTACATAATTTGATGGAATAGCAAAGCCAAGACCTTCGAACCCTTTTATTTTTAACCTGTTAATTCCAATTATTTTGCCATTAGTATTAAGCAGAGGACCACCAGAGTTACCTGGATTTACCGGAACATCTGTCTGAATCAAAGGAACTGTACCTTGAAATAAGACACGATCTTTCTGAGAAATAATTCCTTCTGTTACAGAGAAGCCAAGACCAGCTGGATTTCCGAGAGCAATAACTTTTTCCCCGATTTTTACATTATCAGAGTTTCCGAATTCTAAGTCATGCAACCCAGTTGCGTTAATTTTGATTACTGCTACATCATTCTTTGTTTCCGCTCCGATAATATGAGCTGGATAAATATTTTTATTATAAGTTACAACTGCAACACTGTTTGCATCTTTGATTACGTGGTAATTTGTTACGATATAACCATCAGAAGTGATAATTGTGCCTGAGCCTTGGGTTCTATCTGTTACAACTGAGACTACACCTTTTATTGCTTCTTCAATAATAGCTGAGAAATCACCAGCTTCTACTGAAATTCCCTGAAGTTCCTCTTCTAATTCCTTTAATTTCTGAGAACTTTCTCTCTGCTGTCTTTCTACGATATTCTTTAGTGCATTAATCTTTGTTGAGTATTCCTGCTGCATGTTTGATATTAAAGTATTAAGAACATTAATTTGGGAATCGTGCTCAGACCTTAATGTCGAAATCTTTCCATTATAATCTTGAGTAATAACATCCATTCTACTTTTCAAGTAGAAAATTGATCCTATTGACAATATAAGGATAGTAATAAGTATAAGAATGTGTACTGTTTTATCTGATTTGAAATTTACAGCCATGGTTATCAGGTTAAAAAACATTCTTTTAAATCTTTCTTAAAAGCTTAAAGCAATATTTATATAATAGAATTAATTAAATCTTAATAGGAAAAGAGGCTTAAAAATGAGGTTTTTGAGGATTAAGGCATTATTCATGGTTTTAGTTTTAATTATAAGTATCTTCTCAATTTATATTCTAAATACTAAAGAAGTTAATGCACAGCAGAATGTTTGTTGTGAAAAAACTAATTCTGGAGAATTTTGTCAATATACTAGTCAGAATAATTGTGATACTAATTACAATATAATTCCTACAACTTGCGGGCAGACTGCATTCTGTCAATTAGTTTGCTGCATAGATACAAATACTGGAGAAGTATTTCCGAATGTATTTGCTGCTAGCTGTTACAATCAACCAAATAAAACAATAAATGCAAATAATCCCAGCTGTAATAATATTCCAAGGGGATGTTGTCAGGTGGGAAATCAATGCAGTATAAGAACAGAAAGTAATTGTAATTATTTAGCTTCACAATTTGGGATTGATCCTAATTTTAATCCCAATATTAATAATGAGGCACAGTGTATTAATCAATGTCAAGCACAAGATGAAGGATGTTGTGTACAGCAAGGAACTTGTGAATATACAACGAGAGGAGAATGCAGTGTAGCTTCTCAGACTAATCCCCAAGGAACTTTAGGATTTTATCAGAATACTTATTGTAGCAGTCCTTCTTTAAATTGTAATTGTGAAGCTCATGCGAGAAAAGGTTGCCTTCCAGGGGAAGAAGATGTATACTGGTTTGACAGCTGTGGAAATCCTGGAGAAATAGCTGAAGATTGTGATTATATTGAAGGAACTCTGTGTAAAGAAAGTGGAGGAAGTGCAAGCTGCGCAAGTGTAAATTGTTTGGATACTACAGATTTTACTAATAATATATTTGATCCAAATATGGGGGGATTTAGAAAGAATGGAGAAAGCTGGTGTGTTTATGAAGGTGCAGTAGGACCTAGTTTAGATTTAGTTGGATCAAGACATTACAGACATCTTTGTGTAAATGGAGAAGAATTAACAGAGCCTTGTGAGGATTTTAGAAGACAATATTGCTTACAAGGAACTTTGAGTTCTAGTCAAGGTAGTTATACAGAAGGAAGCTGTGTTGAAAATAAATTCAATGAATGTATAGATATATGTAATACTGTGAAAGATAAAAAAGGAAAAGAACAGATTAGGGCTATAAATAATGATAGAAATTGCTGTCAGAGTAAACCTTATTGTTTATGGAGTGGTGAACAAGATGGTGCTGGTGTGTGTTTACCGTTAGTGCCACCAGGATTGAAATTTTGGGAAGAAAATGGAGAAGAAGATCAGACTAGTGAAGCAAAAAATGTTTGTGATTTAGGAGATCGTAAATGCAAATCTGTATGGGAAAAAACATTTAGTGGTTGGGAATGTAAAGTAAATTGCCAATGTGAAACAAAAAAGTGGGTAAATGATATTAATTCTTTATGCAGAAGTTATGGAGATTGTGGGGCTCATTACAATGTTGTTGGCGTATTGACAACTGGAGGACAAGATTCGTATGGTGGAAAAACAAAAAAATTAGATACTTCTTTAATTCAAGATTTTGAATCTTTTTGGTTGGTATCCAAAGGTCTTTTGATTAATGGCAGTCTAGAAGGTTCCCCTTATACAATTAATCCTTATCCTGGGAGTGGGTCTGCAGGAATTAGCACTTCAAATTTTATGGGCTATCCTATAACATTGTTTAGAAATTTTGGCAAAAGCATTGCTGGTGATTTTGGAGGTTTTATTGGAACTATCACTGGACTAATATTTACCATTCATTTATGGTGGTTTTTTTATTTAGGAAAAGTAGTTTTCGGTTTTGGTGATACTAAATCTTATGTACATCATTTTGATTGTGAACCTTGGACTGCACCTACAGGAGGAAGTGGTTGTGAAAAATGTGGTGGTGATTCTAACTTTGAGTGCACAGAATACAGATGTAAATCTTTGGGATCTGCTTGTCAATTAATAAATGAAGGAACTACAGAACAAGGTTGTGTTGATAGCAACCCGAATGATGTTAATAGTCCGGTAATCAGTCCATGGCATGAAACTTTAAGTTTTGGTTATAATATTGAATTGACTGAAACAGGTTATTTAATTACACCTTTAGTTCCTGCTTACGCACAAATTACTTTTGGAATTGAATTAAATGAGGTTGCACAATGTAAAGTAGATACAAAACATACTCAATCTTATGACGAAATGATTGATTTCTTTGGAAGGTCTTTATATCAAGATAAGAAAAATATTACTTTAGTATTAGCTGGAAATAAAGATTATACATATTATATAAGATGTCAGGATACACATGGAAATAAAAATATTGCTGAGTACACAATCCAATTGTCTGCAGATAAAGAACCAGATATGACAGCGCCAATAATCGATCATACTTCAATAGTTAATAATGCTTTCTTGCCTACAGGTATTACTGAAACTGATATTATATTATTTGTAAATGAACCTAGCCAATGTAAATGGAGTAAAACTGATGAAGATTATCAATTTATGCAACATAATATGGCTTGTGAATTAGAAGAAATAGAAATTCCAACATTCTTTAATTTATATGAATGTGATGGTTTATTAACAGAATTAATTTCTGCGCAAGATAATAAATTTTATTTCAGATGTGAAGACTTAAGTGGAAATAAAAATCAGCAGAGTTACTCTTTAACTTTAAAAGGAACAGTTCCTCTAAATATAATTTCAAGCGGGCCCAGCGGAGAATTATTTACAAGTTCACCAGCATTAAATGTAATAACACAAAATGGAGCTGAGAGTGGAAAAGCAATATGCGAATTTTCTAATAATAATATTAATTTTATAGAATTTATTAATACAAATTCGAATACACATACACAACCTTTGATTAACTTAACACTAGGTGAATATAATTATTATATTAAATGTTCAGATGTTGCTGGTAATGAAGCTACTTCGAATATTAATTTCATTGTGAGTGTGGATGAATTAGGACCAGTAATTACATACATATATGTAAGCGGAGGAGGAAATCAGACTGGTGGGGGTGTTGTTACGATAATAACAAATGAAAAGTCAAGTTGCAGATATAGCATGAATAACCCTAATTTCAGTTTTGAG
>CAYIFT010000016.1:0-11638 GCA_964362765.1 Candidatus Woesearchaeota archaeon
TTAACCATAAGAGATTCTTGATTAGAATAGATTTAAATCTTTTCTTTAAAATTCTGAATCTGGCTTTAAAGCTGCTACTTTGCTTCCAGAGAATACTAAAGATAATAAAGCTGCAAAGTAAGCAAAATTAACTGCTGTATTTCCACCACCAGTATTCATTACACTAATTTCTCTTAAAATACCTACAAAGTGGGGCGCCTGGCCTAATTTGAATGTAACTATAAATGCAACTACAATCATGAGGGCTAATATTCCTGCTGCGATCCTTGTATACAGACCGAGCAATAAGGCTAAACCGCACAATAGCTCGATTATTATTGCAAGAATTATCATAAAGCCTCCAAGACCAGCACCAAACATCCCTTCAAACATACCTTTAGCCATTGAAAAAGAAAGCACTTTATCAAGGCCTGCTATTATGAAAGCAATACCGAAAAATATTCTTAATACAAGTGTTGAGTATTCTGCATAGTCTCTCATCATATGGGTAATTATAATAACGTGCTAGTATTTAAATTTTATCTTTAATGAGCAAAGCATACGCGTAAGCTTTATAAATAAAAGGTATAGCTTAGTCTTTAAAAGAGGGTTTTTAAATGAAATTAAAAACATATAGTTTCTAAGAGGTATAAGGATTAGCCATGACAGTAATAAAGAAGATTCATGTTAATGGATTCAAGAGTTTTGCTAAGCCATTGGATCTTGAATTTAGCAATGGTTATTCTGCTATCATAGGGCCTAATGGTGTTGGTAAGAGTAATGTTGCAGACATGATATGCTTCGTTCTGGGGAAATTAGGTGCTAAGGGATTAAGAGCAGAAAAATCTGCTAACTTAATTTTCAATGGTGGGAAAAAAGGTACACCTGCAAAGCAAGCTGAAGTTTCTATATTTTTTGACAATGAGGATAAAGAATTCCCAGTAGATAGCAGAGAAGTAAAGATTACAAGGGTGGTAAAGCAAAACGGAAATTCTGTATATAAAATAAATGATGAAACAAGAACTAGAGAACAGATATTAGAATTTTTACATGCGGCAAAAATAGATCCTGACGGCCATAACATTGTTTTACAGGGCGATATAGTAAGTTTCATGGAAATGAAGCAGGAGGAAAGGAGGGGGGTAATAGAGGAAATTTCTGGAATTTCTGTGTATGAAGAAAGGAAGCGGAAATCACTGGCAGAATTGGAGAAGGTTGAGGTTAAGATAAATGAGTCTACTATAATTCTTAATGAAAGAGAGGTCTATTTAAGAGAATTAAAGAAAGATAGAGATCAGGCCTTAAAATATAAAGAACTTGAGAAGGATATAAAGAGCGATAAAGCCACTTATCTTCACCTACAAATAAAAGAAAGGGATGGGAAAAAAGAAGATATTGAAGGTAAGATTAACAAATATAAAGAAGAGGTTAAGAAGATCAATAATAATTTATCAGAAATAAAAAATAGTATTGAGAATAAGAAAAAAGAGATTGATAATATCAATAAAGAAATTGAAGAGAAAGGTGAAAAAGAATCAGTTGCATTGCAAAAAGATATTGAAGCTCTGAAGACAGATCTTGTGAGGAATGTAGAAAGGGTAAAAACCTGTGAAAATGAGATCAAAAAATTAGAAGAAAGGAAAAAACAGGCAAAAAATAGTTTGAATGATGTTGAAAATTCTCTAAACTATCTAGAAAATACAAAGAAAGAATTGAATCAAAAATTAAATGATTTAAAAGAAAATGAATCGAAGATCGAGAAAGAACTTGGATCTTTTAAGAACAAACACGGTGCTGCTGATATAAATAATTTAGAGCAGGTTGAGAAAGAACTCGATTCTGATTTGTTAAAATTACAAAAGTTGCAGGATAAAAAGCATGACCTTCTGCAAAAGAAATTTGTACTTGATGCTAAAATTGCTCAAATTGATGAGAAGATAAAAACAGTTAATGAGCTGGAAAATAAAACAGATCTACCAAGATTAAAGAAGGAACATAAGGGTGTTGAACAAGAATTAAGTAAAGCTATAAATGAGCTTACTGTATCAATAAAACAATTTGAAGAAACTAAGAATAAATTAGCGGGTGTTGAAAGTAATTATTATAAAATCAAGGCTTTAAGCAGTGGTTTCCAAGAATCATTGCTTGCTGATAGAGCATTGAAAAGAATATTTGATCTAAATGATAGGAAGATTTATGGCACTGTTGCGCAGCTGGGCAGGGTCGACAGTAAATACGCTTTAGCCTTGGAAGTTGCTGCCGGTCCAAGATTAAAGAGCATAGTTGTCGAGGACGATAAAGTTGCAGAAAACTGCATCAGTATATTAAAGAAAGAGAAACTTGGTGTAGCTACGTTTTTGCCATTAAATAAGATTAGGTCCAATAACCCGGTAAATGTTATTATGAATGGTATTATCGGAAATGCAATGGATCTTGTAAGTTTTGACAAGAAATTCAGAAATGTCTTCCAATATGTCTTTGGAAATACGCTGGTTGTTGAAAATATTGATGTAGCGAGAAAGGTTGGAATCGGAAGAGCAAGGATGGTAACTCTGGAAGGAGATTTGATGGAAACAAGCGGCGCGATGATAGGTGGGTACAGGCGGAAGTTAGGTATTGGATTTTTCCAAAAGGGTATGGACAAGGAACTGCTTGCTGTTGAATCGGAGATAAATAATTTAGAAAAATTAAGATCTAATTTGGAATCAAGAACTAAAGAGTTAGAGTTTAATGCCAAAAATCTAAGGGAAAGAAAAAGTGAAATTGAAGGTGAAATAATAAAGACCGAAAAGATTTTAGAAGGTGCGGATGTAGAATCTTTGGTCAAAGAAAAAGAATTAATATTAAAGAATAAAATTTTCTCTGATATTAATGCGTTAGACAATGAAATTGATGCTTTAAATAGATCTTCAGGCGAATTAAGAAAAGAAAAAGAAAAATATAAATATTTAGTTGCGAAAGAAAGAAATCCAGAGTTTAGTTCTTCTTTAAATAATTTAGAAAGCAAAAGACAGAAAATCAGGGAAGAAATTGTCCAAATAAATGCAGATAATAAAAATATCGAACTTCAGATAAATAATATTTATTTGAAAGAAAAAAGGAAGACGCTAGAAGAGATTAAGCAATTTGAAAATGAGGTTCATAATCTAAACAGTGAATTACAAAATCTACAAAATGGTATAAAATCAAGTGAGGTCAAATTACGAGATAAGGAAGCGGGTGAAGTAAAATTCCAGAAAGATTACAAAAATCTATTTTTGAAGAGGAATAAACTTGATGAGTATATTAAGAAGCTAGATTTTTCAATTGATAATAAAGAACAACTTATGAAGAATATTTATGATAAGCTAAACGAAACTTCGATATCAAGGGCTAAGATAGTTGCTGAGATTGAAACTTTAGAAAAAGAATTTGAAGAATTTAGAGGTGCTGAAATAAAAAGTAATGCTTCTCTTGAAAGACTAAAGGAAGAGATAAAGAAATTCGAAAGTCTACTACAAGAGATGGGTAACGTTAATTTAAGGGCATTAGAGGTATACGACGATGTGAAGAAACAATATGATGGTTTACTAGGAAAATTAGATACATTAAGAAAAGAAAAAGAAGATGTGCTAAAAATGATGTACGAGATTGAGAGCAAGAAGAAGGATATATTCTTAGAAACGTTCAACGTAATCTCGGCCAATTTCACTAAGATATTCTCAATGCTGTCTACAAAAGGGGAAGCTTTGCTTGAATTAGAGAACAAAGAAGACCCTTTGAATGGGGGAGTTGAAATAAAAGTAAAAATGACTGGGAATAGATTTTTAGATATCAAAGGCTTGAGCGGTGGTGAAAAAACACTAGCTGCTCTGGCATTGATATTTGCAATCCAAGAACATCAGCCAGCTTCATTTTATTTATTCGATGAAGTTGATGCTGCATTGGATAAGAAAAATTCAGAATTATTAAGCAAATTAATAGCCAAATATGCGCAGAGAGCACAGTACATACTAGTCTCGCATAATGATCAAATAATTACAGAAGCAGAGTATATTTATGGTGTGTCGATGCAAGAAAGTGGAATCAGTAAGGTAGTCAGTCTTAAAATTTAATCTTCTTTAATTTTATATGAAATATAAAGTGCATAGCAACCAAGAATATAAACACAAATAGTATTACTTTGGAATATGACTCTATTGCAGCAGGCTCTTCAATAACCGGCTTTTTAATTTTAACAATTTTAAATTTTTCAGATGCTACATTAGTTTTACCTTTATAGTTCACTTCAACATTTATGATGTATATTCCTTCTCTTAATTTATCTGGTATTTTTATTGATTTTGATATTATTAGCTCTTCATTAACAGGACGATTTTCTGACATCTTTGTAATTACTCTATTAAGAGAATCTTTAATGATATAAGAGATATCGATAAAATCTCCTTCAAGCTCCAATATTTTTATTTTAAGCGGTAATTCTTCGCCCTGTTTTATTTCTTCGCTTTCTATAGTTAATTCAATATTATATTTAGCATCTTTTGATTTTATATTTATAGTTATTGGAATTTTTCTTTCTAATGGCCTTGTGGTGACAATTATTTTACCTACATAATTTCCTGGGATTTTTGTGAAAATTCCCACATCTATATTTATTTCCCCGGTAGGATTTAAAGAAAATATTTTTTTACTAAATGAAATTATATCTAACGTAGATTCGATATTAAATTCTAATAGTGTATCGCCAATGTTCTGTATATTAATTTGCCTTACTTCATCTGAATCTGTTTCTGTTAGAATATTAAATGAACGAGGCGACACTGTAAAGAATGCATTGAATTTTCCTCCACCCCCTTGCGATACTCCAGTGACTGGTTGGGCAGGTGCTGCTGCCTTTCCTTTAACTGTTAAGCTCACATCAACACTTGCAGAAGCACTTTGACCTGTAATTGAATTTATTTTACTAATTATTAAACCTGCATTAAATATAGTTACTGCTATGAAAACTAATATTAAAATTGCTAGTATGTTGTTATTTATTTTCATAGTTCAAAGATTTTTTGGGTATTCGTTGTGATATTATTTTAATGGCTCCTTTGTAGTAACCTAATGATGCATTCTGTGGAATAATTGCTGATATTCTCATTCTGAATTTTTCATCTTTTGGGATAGTTACTTTATTATAATCCAAAACTATATAACTAATGTTAACGACCTCAAACATCACTAAAGCATTGTAATCTGAACTTACTTCTAAGGTCCTTTCTCCTGTGGTGCTTGGCATAAGCGTTCCAAAATGTATCATGTTTGAGTCTAAATTAAATCCTATCTTATGTAATGATATATTATAATCAACTGTAATATACTGTACTCTTTCTTTGTACAATATTTTATAAACTATAAATGTTGCAGGAACTGAAATAATAAATATCAACAGTATTAATTTAATATTTTCTTTTATTATTTTCATTTTTTAAAAATCAAGATCATCTTTTATTTCTGAAATTTCTTTTTTTTCTTTTCTTTTTCTTCTAAATATCCAGACTATATCGAGGATTATAATTAAGATTATAATAATTAAAAGAATTTTATTCAATGGCTGTTTTCTAATTTGTTGTATTGGCTCTTCGATTGTTACTGGTAATTCGAATTTCTGAATTTTATCAGCATAAAATAATGTAAGCTCAAATTGATAAACCCCTGGTTCAAGTTTTGATGCATCTATATAGGTATTTAAATCGACTGTTCCCCAGGGTTCTACTGCTGATTCTTCTGTTTTAACTTGCTGTATTTGTTTACCTTCTTTTTTTAGTATCAGATTACCATATATTTTGTCAATTCTGCTATTCCATTTGCTTGCTATAGAAAATAGTACTTTACTAATTTGATTGAATAAAAGAGTAGATGTATAATTCTTTAGTTCAACTTTTTGAGTTCCGATTTTGAACTCTTGCATTGATTCTTTGCTGGTAATTCCGTCATATATAATATAGGCTTTCCCTAAATAATTGCCCGGAGATAAACCTGATGTTATAAGTTGAAAGTTTATATCTTTTCCTTCATTCAATTCAAGTGTGTAGTTGTTGGATTTAAATTTTTTAATAACTTTTAAATCGTCTAATATTTCAAGGTATGCTATTAAATTATTTACCTTTTCAATACCTTTGTTTTTAATTCTTACCAAGAAATTGGCTGGTTCGTTCTCATTTGCATTTTCTGCTGTAAATGTAATTGCTACATATTTTTCAGGATATGGTACATTTATTTGAATGTGAGATTCTACTGCAGTACCTATTGAGATTCCTGCGGTTTCTGGGATAATTTCACCAGCTGTGATTGAAATTGTTATTTCTCCTGGTGTATCTATTTTTCCAGGCAATTTTAATACAAATCTCTGTTTTGAAATACCACTTGCGTTTAATTCTACAATTGATATATTATGTGTAATATACCGCGCTAGATCACCCTTAAATGAAAGAGTAGCGTTTATAGGATGGTTTGCTGTGTTGATTACTATAACCTCTAGATCTTGTGTTAAATAAGGAATAAAATCAAATTCGTATTTGGCAGGTGATATTGCTATACCATTCACTTCTTTTAAGAATGCAAATAAGATTAAGATAAGTAAATACACTTCTTTTTTCATCAAAATCAAGTGGGTTTAATGTTTTATAAAGATTATTATTAAGTTATGCTGAAACAGCCCAAAATGTAACTGTTGCATTTTTCGCACCTGCAATTACGTCTTGCGGTATACCTACAAATACACTTATATTAAACAGATCACCATTATCAGTAGCATTTGTATTGTTAACGACCATGGATAGACCGCCAGTCATATTTACAGGCACGGTTGATGGGAATGTAACATTGAAGGATTGATTACAAGGGGTTGATTCTGTTGTTGCGCACGTAGCATTTACAGCAAATAATGGGGAAGTACCGCCGAGGAAATTAGCTGCTGTTGTTCCATTTACTGAGATATTTGCTCTTACATTACCTGAGTTTTCTAATTGAAAATCCATACTCGTGGAGAAGCCACCAGGTAATGAAGATGCGGTTGTATTTAGAAAGGTAGTAGTACTATCACCATTTAGAACACCAGAACCAAATGTGATGTTTGTAATGCCTGACAATCTTATTCCTACAGTCGATGAAACAGTAACATTTACAGTACCTATTGCGCTAGCTGCAAAACCAGTAATCTGCCCAAATCCAAAACCAATCTTAACTAATATAGCCAATACACCACCGATTGTTGTTATTACTGCAATTACTAATAATGCTGTAAGTGTAGTATTAGATATGTTTTTCATTTATCAAATGCCTCTTTTTCTTCAATGGTTTTCAAATTAGGATTATCTCTGATTCTTAGTGAAATAGTTGCACCGCCAGTAGGACTTGTTTTCTCTGGGAAAGGAACAACAATGTTTTTTACTTTGGGTTGGGTTAACCCTTCTAAATTATCAATATAACCGATAATTGTCCAAGTACCCAGTATAGATACAAATATGATGATAATTATGATAATAAATAAGATCTTTCGGGAAAGTGCCTCTTTTTCATCCATTATGGGTTTAATTATAAGGATTTTGTTTTATAAATATTTCTATATTGGTGCATTGTTAACTTAACAGATGTTAATCTGCCTGGTTAATAAATAGAAGAAAATGATAATTACTAAATAATTACTTAGGACGATAGTAATATGTTTGAGCTTCTACAGCTGGAGTCTCTGATTTTCCTTCCTCTTCCTCTCTGCCCTTTCTGAATGCGATTATGATTCCGAGGATAACAAGGACTACCACTAATAAACCGAAGACAACTGCAAGAACATTCTTAAATGCAAGTGCTGGTGCCACTGATTTTGCTTTCTCTTTAACTTCTAGATTTAAGTTAATCTGGTTTACTAGCTGATTTCCAAGCATGACAGATGCTGTAAATACATATCTTCTTGGCTCTGCGTCTTCATTTGGTTTGACTCTGATTAAGACTTCTCCTGTAGATTCTGGCATTACTGTTAAAAAGCCAGGCTCTACTGAGGATGTGCAGCAGGCAGATGTTCCATCTAACTGTACTGAAAAGATTCCTCTTTCTGAACCTAGATTTGCAATCATTAACCTGTATGTTACTTCCTCGCCTTGAGCAGCTTGCTTTGTAGTAGAATCAATATTCAAGACAGCTTCCACATCTTTAGGTTTTTCTACTCCAACAACAGATAAAGGAAGTGTATCTGATAATGTGGTATGACCTCTGTTGTATTCAACATCTACTCTTAAGGAATAATCTCCTGTTTTAGCATCTTCTGGAATTCTTAACTGTAAATCAATGTCTCCAGAGCTTTCTTCTTCGAATAGGAACTGTTCTGTCTCTTCCTGTATTTTTGTGACTAATTCGTCTATAAAACCGACTGATTGAACCCCTAGTTCAGGAATTGAAACCTTTACCTTAATCTGGTCTTCCTGCTTTTGACCTAAGTTTTCAAGTCTTACTGTAACAAATAATGGCTTACCTGCTTGAATTTTGGATCCTGGATTTAGTAATACATCAAATATTTTTATGAAATGTCTTATTTCATTAATAAATAAAGTGAAATCAATTGATTCTTCGTTAATGGTATCTGAACACTCTGTTCTTAAAGTGTAAGGTTCAGAAGCTTCAATATCTTCTGGAACTTGTACATTTAGCATCTTTTTATAGGTATTGCCTTCTTCAACTGTGAATACTGGAGTGATATCTCTTACTAGACCAAATTCATAACCTTCTAGAGAAGCTTCACATCTAACTTGATCTACAAAGCCACCTGTTATATTGTCAGAAGCTTTTAATGTAATTTCAACTTGAATAGTTTCGAGTAATTCTATGTTTAGATTTTGTAAAGTAACATTTCCGCTAGATGAAAATGCAAGTAGGTCATTGACTTCTACTTGTGTAATATCGTAATTTGGTGAATCAGCATTAACAAGATTCGAAACAAACAATAACAGTGTTAAAACTAAAAGAACTCTTATGCTGCTTAAAATTCTCATTTTTTTGTTACCCCCAAATGTTTATAGTAGTAAATTACTGTTGCTATTCAACAGTTATAACTCATATTTAAGCTTTTCTATGGTCTGAAATATATATTTTGCAAACTGCTATTTTTCTAAATACACCTTTATGATGTATAATATTGCGAGTATAAAAACTATTATTAACATCGCGATTATGAATATTGTATGTGCACTTATAGTATATTCATTATAGCTAATCTCTTTCTTAGGTGGCTCTAAATTTGTGATATCTTTTACAACAGGTTTTTCCTCCTCACACTTTTCAAATTTAAATGACCTGAATATTCTGTGCGATTCTTTATTGAAGAAGGCTTGAGCTTCAAATTCTTGCTCTCCTTCAATACTATTTGGAAGATTTAGGCCAAAAGTTATTACTTCAATTGAACCTGGCTTAATATTAAATATTTGAGATATTTCAGATAGTTTCAATTTATCATTTGATAATTCGATGAAGATATTTTCATCTGTTTTTCCTTCATTCTGAACTTCGACAAGAACGCTTAAATGATCAGGACATTTTAGTTGATCATCAGAAATGAAAATATCTTTTAGTTTGATATTGTGAAGATCATCAGGGCTTAATGCTGCATTGACTAAGTTGATTGATAAATAGAATAATAATATCAGTAAGCCAATTTTTAGTGATCTCTTCATTTTATTGACACCACTTTGAAATGGTATAAAGATATTTAAAGTTTTCTATTAAGCTGGGGGCAACTCTCCTTTTAATTTATTGGCAGCAGATTGCTTTCTAAGAGCTTCATAAGAAATATAAACTCCAAAAGCAAATCCATCGCTAAATTCAGATTCGCTGTATGCTATTGCAATAGCAAATATAGCATAGTAAAGAGGGGGATTCTCTTGTTGCAATCTTCTTTGAAATTCTGAAAAATGTGGATCTTTCTTACGTTCTCTTCTTATGATATCAATTAAAGACCTACACGTATCTTCACTTAATACAGGCAACCCATCTGATGTAAGTTCTGGCATATTTTAGAAAATATATATTTAACTATATAAATCTTTTGCTTAAATCTGGGGCCGCCAGGATTTGAACTTAGATTCGTCGGTTACTTCAGGTATAACCAGCTGGAGCTTCGGCTTTGATAAATCAAAATAAATATTGAAATATAAGACAAAATATTGAAAAATAGTGTAAATAAAAGAAAAATTTTTATATGTTGCTAATTTGTAAGTTATATATGGATTTGTATAGATGTTGCATACTTGCCGATCGTGAAGGAAAGGCATGGGATTTTGCCTGCTCAATCTATGAGAATTTACGCAGAAGATCAGAGAAATTCGAGTTAAATGAGATCAATATTAAGAGATTTAGGGATGATGAGATCAAAATAAAGATTAAAAATAATGTAAGAAGAAAAAACTGCTTTTTTATTCATGATTCAAGCAAAAAGCCAGCTGAATGGTTTCTTGAATTGGCCTTCGTGAATGAAGCTTTAAGATACGCATCTGCTAACGAAATTACAGACGTATTGCCTTATATGAGATTTAGCAGACAAGATAGAAAAGATGAATCAAGAGTAGCTGTCAATGCAAGGGCGTTGTCTGATGTAATATCAATTCATGCCGATAGAATACTTACAATTGATGCTCATAGCGCTCTGCTACCAAGCTTTTACAGGATTCCTTTTGATAATTTATATAGCTCGGGATTATTGCATGAATATTTAAAGATTAAACATCCTGAAATTCTTAAGAATAGCAAAGTGATGTCTCCTGATGTTGGTGGTACTTCCAGGGCTAAGGCTTTTGGGTTAAAGTTAGGTATAGAAGATATAGTAATAGGATATAAATATAGAAAAAATGAGGGAGAAGTTAATGATTTCAAGATTGTTGGCAGTGTAAAAAATAGTGATATATTAATAATAGATGATATGGTCGATTCTGGTAATACGTTGATAAAAGCTAAAAAAGCTTCGAGAGATGCAGGAGCAAAAAAAGTTTATGTTTATTGCACGCATGGTTTGTTTACTGAAGGAATAGAAAAAATTTGCAGAGAAGTTGATTTAATGATGGTAACAAATTCTATTTCTCAGCCTAATCATAAAAAACTAGAGGTAATTTCTTTGGATGATTTTTTTGCAGAAGCTATTTACAGAACTAATGAAGGATTAAGTTTAAGTGAGCTATTTGAATAAATGTTTTATTTATCAATTTAGTTACTTAATTCTCTTTTTATTAAAACCTTTTCTATTCTAGCGTATGAATCTTATATTAAATCTGGGGCCGCCAGGATTTGAACCTGGATCTGATGGTTTCTTCTAACTACTGGAGCCATCAATTCTACCGTTATACTACAGCCCCATAGCTAAAAAGAACGAGATTCTGATATTAAAAAGGTTACTGATAAGATTCCCCAAACAATAACATCCTGTGATGATAGACAAGATCTGGACGTTTCAATTTCTTTCTAATAAATCCAAGTATACCTCCAGAAGATTCTGCAGCTCTCCATTCAAAATCGCATTCCTGTAAAGGAACGATGCTTTTTGATGTATCCATTACTAGAGCATCTTTATCAAATTTTCTAGTACCAGCTCCTGATGAAAAATCGTACTTATCTGGAATAAATGCAGAATATTTATGTTCGTAACAGAATCTTCTTG
>CAYIFT010000016.1:11738-13728 GCA_964362765.1 Candidatus Woesearchaeota archaeon
TCTAAACTAGTAATTTCCATACTATAATCACCACCAAATTATTCATCTTCTTCATCTACAGACTTAAATGCGGAAGCGATATCGATAACATATTTTCCATCTGCCAATTTGAAAACTAAAGGTTCTCCTTTGAATAAATCGACAATGTCTAATTCGAATTTTCCTGGCTTAAGAATCCTTACAGATTCAAGATCAAGAATTACAGGCTTTTCTGGCTTTTCTTCTCCGATTAAGTCAAGTGCATCTCTTTCGATCTGCTTCTTATCATCATCAGATAAAGATGACTGGACTTCCTGTACAGCTGGAACAGTATCTTTCTTCATGAAGAAAAAGAATCGAGAGCCACATGAGCATCCTTCAATTATTGCCCTAGAAGCATCTTCATATAATTTACCACATCTAACACATTGATGAGGCATGCTATCTCCTTCCTCTCCTAGAAGATTTTGCTCTTCTAGAGGATTTTCTAGATGGTCTTTTTGATGGTCTTCTTGTTCTCTTTGTTAGATTGTATGATTTTGGCATAGCTGCTAATAACTGAATATTATTAATATCACGCTTGATTTCTTTAATTATAGAAGCTGGACCGACTATGGTTATTCCATCGCGATTTCCGATAATGAATCTCATCATCTCTTTTTTGAATCTTTTTACGAACTGCAGATCTCTTTCTTCTGGGAATATTGTGCAGATTTCCACGCCCTTGAAATTATCTTCGATCATCTCCATTGTTTGCTTAATAAGTAAAGTTTCTTCCTCTGGCTTCAGGCGACCTTGCATGAGAACAATTTTATTTTGTTTGACTACTCCAATAAGCTTATTGATTCTTTGCTGTGAATTAAGACTTTCAATGTCACCATACGGAATAAATTGCAATGTTAACATATTACCACCTCATTTGACTTATTTTAAAATCTTAAATAAAGATTCATAAAATTCTTCCATGTTGTGACCTTTTTCTGCTGAAATCCCAGTAATCTCATACTGCGGGAAGGCACTCTCTATCTTTTTAATATTAGATTTCTTTAAATCAGTTTTATTTCCTACAATTAAAACAGGAATCTTACGGGCAGCAAGATTTCCGATTATTGTGATATTGACCTGGGAATAAGGATTTAAAGTTGAATCTAGAACTACACAGACAGCATCCATATCATCCAGCCATTTAATAGCTTCGATAACACCTTGTGTAGCTTCTTTAGCTCTATTTTTAGCAACCTTAGCGGACATCTTATACTTAAGAAAATCTTCATAATCGATCTTTGTTGCAATTCCCGGGGTATCTACTATATTGAATGTTAGTTCTTTTCCTTTGTGCTTAATTTGAACTTGTTCTTTTATTTGAACATTTCTTGTTTCATGGGGAATTTTTGATACAGAGCCTATTTTTTCTCCCAGCCAATCTTTGCAGATTCTATTTGCGAGGGTTGTTTTTCCGGAGTTTACTGGACCATAGAAGCCGAGTTTTATGTGCTTTTTAGTTTTAAATAACTGATTAATCATCCGTTTTATGAAGCTTCTTAAAAATTTTATCATTAAAACCACTCTTTACTATATAATGCTAACAGTTCAACTTGTTTTTAAAGATTTCTGTAATAAAGAAATATGTGCTTGAGTATATAGCTTTATAAATTTAATTATCTTGTATAATACTATGAACCCAAAGTTATCGCTAAGATTTTTTGAGAGAGAATTTTTATTAGACCCAACTACAGGACTAACTAAAGACATAGAATTGGTTGCTGTAGAAAATATGGGTAGAGTAAGAATTGCTGGTGCTATTGATCCTACCAGGATTAGAGAAGGAGACATGCAGTTTTTAGATACCTTACTCCTAGAGGCTGAATTAGAATTATCTGAGGGGTGTGCGGATTTAGCTAGTATTCTTGCGAGAGACAGAAATGGTGTAAGATGGTTAGAACTATTCAGAAGACGTCATGAAGGTATGAAACCAGAATATGTAAATACAAATCTTAGGATTGAAAATATT
>CAYIFT010000017.1:0-12667 GCA_964362765.1 Candidatus Woesearchaeota archaeon
TGTTTACTGGAAGATATACTAGAAGTTTAAATATTATTGAGAGTCCTCAAGCAGAGGAAACAGAATTTATACCTACTTACTCCAACCCTTTACAAGTAAGAGCGAGTCAGGGTGGTTATGGTGTAGGAATAGTTTCTCAACAACCAACTGGAAGTGGAACACAATATGCTACTGGTGGATCTTGTAAATGTCCTCACTCAGTCGGAGATCTTGCTGTTTTTAATCCTAGTCTTGCTACATGGGTGAAAAAGGTAACACCTTGTAACGGTAATTACCCTATGTGTGGAAAATGTATTATATGGGGTGGTAGTTTAGGTCAATATGGATATGAATATCAACAATCATTTGATTGTAACGCGGATCCTCCTTTTTGTGGGAACGATCATGTAGAATATCCAGAACAATGTGAAACTGTAGCAGATTGTGAAGCATTATTTGGACCTCCGCCGTCTCAAAGTGGAGGATATGGTTGTAGTAATTGTCAATGTATTAGTCTTTTAGGAACCGGATTTTAATTATTAAAGTCCAACAAATATATGATGTTTATCTTCACCTTTAAGCTCTAATATTATCCTTTTGATTATTGATTTCTCTGGATCAGGCATTAACTTGACTCTTGATTTAATGTCTCCGAAGTTTTCAAAAGGTTTCTTTTCTCTTTCTTCTATTATTTCCCACATATGTTTTTTTCCTATTCCAGGAATTAATTCAATCTGGTGTCTTCGAGTGTTGATAGGCTGGGCTTTATTGAAGAATTCCACGAATCTTTTTTCATTACTTTTTACAGTATCGTGAACAACCTGTTCTAGTGTGCCTTGAGCTGTTTGAGTTAGTCTGTCGAATGGGATTCTGCCAACTATGTGATGAATTTTGTCTCTTTTGCCCTCACCCATATAAACTTCTTCATTGGGCTGCAGAAATATACCCTTCTTAGGTACCAGTTCAAGTAGAATTAGGTGATCTTTGCCTATAGCTTGAGCTACTGGAGTCTTCATGTGCATCGGTCTTGTATCGAAGGGATAGCCATTCGGCAAAAAATCTAATACGATGGCTCTCTCTTCTTTTACTTTTTGCATCATTTTTTATCACATTGTTTATTTCAATCACTTTAAACACGCTAATATCTTTTCTATATCCTCTGTCTTAACGGTAATATTATCCTGGGCTAATATTGTTTTTAAAGTTTCTGTATCTTTAGGCACCAAATCGATTATTTTTGCGATGTGCTTATCTTTTAATCTTATAATGTCCAAGGATTTAAGTTTTTCTTTTATTTCTTTTGCCTGTTTTGTGTTTATTTTTGTGAACGCGTTCAAGTATTCTAAGGTTTTATTGCTTCTAAAAACCAACTCCTGAGATTTCTTAATAGTTTCAAGCCTTTCCTTTAGTTCAGACATTGTTAATGGTGTTTCTTCAATGATTTCTATTTCTGCCATTTTTACAACTTCCTTAAGTGTGCTGGATGAGCAATAACAATCTTTTCCTTATTACCATCTTCGATAACAACTTTGTAGCACTTGCCTCTGGCTCCTTGAACTATTCCTGTTAAGCCATGAAATCTTGGAAGGAACATGCCTTTATGGAATGATGGTTCAATATTAAGCAGTACCTTGTCGCCTACGCTGAATTTCTGGAGCAATCTGTTTACTTTAAATTTGCTTCTCTCTCTGAAATGCTTCCTAAGCTTGCTTCTTGTCTTTCTCCTGAATCCTGAGTGACCTTTTGACATTTTAATTAGAGATATAGAATCTAATTTATAAAGCTTATGGCTTATTTTTGAGCTTTTTTCATTATTTCCTGCATAGCTCTATCAAGAGCAAAGAAGAGGTTAATATCCTGGACTTCTGAATCGAATTTTTCTTCTTCTGATGTTAATGTGGCATTAAGTCTGAAGATCTTATTTTCCATATCAGACTCTTTGAGATCAATAAGAAGTTCATCAACCTGGGTTATATTGTCTGAAATTTTTTTAGCATAATTACCAATCATTTTTTTTACAACAATAATCGTAGGGGGATCAACAGAATTAAAACCATCAAGCTTGATATTGCCGCCAAGTTCAATCATTCGAAATCACTTGGTTTTTAAGACACATTCTTAATATAAATAACTTTCTGTTAAAGCTTATATCACTCAGCAGTTGTTTCAGAATTTAATTTTGAGAAGATTTAAACCTATTTTACCACCTTGAATCAGTTGCCGGTTATTTTATATATTTGAAGAGAATATAATTTTATAGGAGTGAAGACATGAAACCACTGGTATCAATAATAATAGTTACCTATAACTCAGCAAAATTTATCATCAGATGCCTTAATTCTATAGACAAGGTTACTTATAAAAATAAAGAGGTAATCATAGTCGACAATAACTCAACAGACAATACGCTAAAATTAATTACAGGCTATCGTATAAATTTAATAAAGTCTGATAAAAATCTTGGTTTTGGAAAAGCAAGTAATTTAGGGGCAAAGATGGCGTCAGGAAAATATCTTTTTTTTCTTAATCCAGATACAGAATTAACCGATAATGAAGTTTTAGATAAATTAGTTTACGAGATGGAGAAAGACAAGCTTCTGGGCGCTATTAGCCCTTTCGGATACAAGTATAGGAGTGGCGCAAAAAGGTACCATTCAATACTTTATGTTAATCGTTACGCTATGCTTCCTATGATTCCTATAGAAATGTACAAAGGAAGAGGATATTCCAGAAGATTTTTTGGTGAAGACGAACTAAATCATAACAGAAATTTACTATATGTGGATTGTGTGCAGGGTTCTCATTTATTTGTACGTAGAGATTTATTTAATAAGTTAAATGGTTTTGATGAACGTTTTTTCTTTTATTGCGAGGATAATGATTTATGTTTAAGAATCTGGAAATATGGTTATAAGATTGCTATTGTTTTGGATGCAGAGATTTATCACTATGGTGGAGGGAGCAGTTCAAGTAGGATTAAAGTATACGAGGGAGTCAAAAGCCGCACTATACTTATTTATTTGTGGAATAACAATGGTCTAATTATGTCTTATATGTTTCTTTTAGGGGCAATATTAAAGAGGATTATCCAATTTAGATTTTCTGAGATTCCATTAGCAGTTAAGGGAGGTTATGACGGAATAAAGAGTTTACGAATAAAAAAGGTTTAAAAAGAAGAATCTTAGAAAAAGAAATAATGAAACATACATTAAAAATAACTTTGTTATTAGCAGTTCTTTTTCTACTTGCACAGATAATTGGATTACAGATAGTCAAGGGATATCTGGAAATAAAAGAGATCAGAGTAGGAAATCAGACAGTAGTGCAGAAGGAATGGCAGGCTTTGCCTTATAATGTGGAGAGACCAAGGCTTGAGGAGGAGACAAGTTACTTACCCATATTTCTAACAATATTAGCTGCTACAATAGTTTTGATAGTAATAATAAGATTAGGGTTACTAAAGTTATGGAAGTTCTGGTTTTTTCTGTCTGTTTGGGCTTGCTTAATGATTGCTTTCGGTGCTTTTATTCATCAGAGATTAGCATTAATCATAGCTTTTATATTAGCTGTAGCAAAAACATTGAGATACAGCTTAGTATTGCACAATCTGACTGAGTTATTTATCTATGGTGGATTAGCTGCCATATTTACACCTGTTTTTAGTCTATGGTCAATAAGCATACTGCTGATACTAATTTCAGTTTATGATTTCATAGCTGTGTTGAAGACAAAACATATGGTGAAGATGGCAAAGTTTCAGGCTAAGCTGAAATTGTTTGCTGGACTGATGATTCCTTATGGAGATGGCAGGACAGCAATACTGGGTGGAGGGGATATAGGGTTTCCGTTAATATTTAGCGCTGTTCTGATGAAGAATTATGGAAACAGTGCTTTTATAGTTCCTTTGTTCACCAGTTTAGCATTATTGTATCTTCTGATAAAAGGAGAGAAGAACAAATTTTATCCTGCGATGCCTTATATAAGTGCGGGGTGCTTTATCGGATATTTTGTTTTATTGCTAATTAGTATAGTTTAATTTGGAATCTTTGTTGGCTTAAATTCTTTGATTCAAAACTTAAATTCTAAAATTCTTTCAATAAAAGCTTCGATTTCTCTTAATCGATCTTTGTTTAAAGAGACTTGTAATCCGTATGGAGCAGGTTTAATAATTAGCAATCCCTCTTTAACTAACTGCTTAGCTATTTTGTTAACATCCTTTCCAATGTGTGAAGGAAAACCTCTTCTTAATGTATCAAAATGAGTATGCACACCGCCAATTACCTTTTTTCTTCTTAAGTTATATAATATAGTGGCCTTAATTTTATCTTCATCAAATTCCATAAACCAACTAAAATGTTGCGATATTTAAATGTTTCTAATATTGAAATATAAAAACATAAA
Source organism: Candidatus Woesearchaeota archaeon (assembly GCA_964362765.1). Taxonomy (GTDB): domain Archaea; phylum Nanobdellota; class Nanobdellia; order SCGC-AAA011-G17; family UBA489; genus CAYIFT01. The sequence goes on from CAYIFT010000017.1 coordinate 4,381, forward strand.
AAGAAAGATTTAAATAGAGGTAGAACTTTGAGAAAAGTGAAAGGTTTGTTATATTCAAAAATGAAAACAGAAACAGTTTTTGTGGAGATATTTGGAAAAAATCCAGTAATAAAGGTTTTAGATTTCCTCATAACATTTCAACTCTTTGACTATTCTCTGACAGAAATAGCCAAGAACTCTGGGGTTAGCTATTCAACGTTGCAAACTTTCTGGGATAAGTTAGAGAGGAATAACATAGTTGTAAAAACAAGAAGGATTGGAAAATCAGATCTTTATAAATTAAATACAAAAAATCCGGCTGTTAGGCAGTTAATAAAGCTAGATTGGAACTTGATTAAAGGCATTGAAAAAGAAGAAGAGGTACAGGCATAAGAAATAATTCGATTTATTTGTTGTTTTATTGCTGATTAATATGATCTAGAAAATAAATTATTTTGTAATTAATTAACGATTTCATTTATTTGGAATTCCTTTGAAGTGCATTGGCACTCTAGGCACTGTGGAATAGTATTAACTTCTGTAGTAAAGATAGCACCACACCTGCTGCATGTAACTTGAAACATCTTTAAACCTCCTGATATATACTATATATTAACTATATACAGATGATTTGAGATTTATAAACCTATCGTTTTTTATCATTGAGCAATCAGAAAAATTCAGTGAAAATTGCAACCAATAAATTTATAAATAAGTGATTTCTAAGGATTGTTAATAATGATTGATAAAAAATCAAATAGAGGTGGTTTCATGAAAAAGGGACAAGCAGCGATGGAATTCTTAATGACTTATGGATGGGCTTTGCTTGTTGTTTTGATTGCGATAGCAGCTTTAGCATTCTTCGGAGTGTTAAATCCGAGCAGGTTCTTGCCAAATTCTTGTAATTTAGCTCCAGGATTTGGATGCGTAGATTTCAAGGCAGATGATTCTGATAATGCAGTTACAATTATTTTGCAGAATGGATTAGGAGATACCTTAAATGGCGTTATATTGTCTTTAACGTCAGCTCAGGGTGGTTGTGCATCAGCAACTTTTACTCCAGGAGGCATACAAGTTCTTGATGGTTCTCAGACAACATTTATAGGGGCATGTGCTGGTTTAGCCATTGGAGCAAAGCTTAAAGGAGATCTGATAATTAGTTACACAACTTCAAGTGGCGTTTCTCATAGTAAAGTTGGTCAGCTTGTAACTGGTGTAGAAGCATAAATTTAAATATTCTTTCTTAATTTATTTTTTTGATGAAATTAAAGACAGAGATAGTTTTAATCTTAACATTAATCCTGTTGGCACTCTTTTTTAGATATGCTTTCTGGAATGAACATAAATTTGGTTCTGATTTTTTTCATCATTATACTGTTGTTGAACAATCTTTAGAAAGCGGGAAATTGAGCAATATCAATTATTTGGGGTTATGTTACGATGGTGTTAAATCAAGAGAACTACACCCTCTTGGATTTTATTTTTTACCTTATCTGCTTGGGAAATTTATTGGGGTTAAATACGCTTTTATTGTGTCTCCGTTGATACTTGGATTAGCCTCATTAATTTTAGGGTATTTTTTATTAAGAAAACTTCTTGGTTTGAAAGTTGCTCTACTAACGTTTTTTTTAACAGCCATATCACCGGCCAACATATCAAAGTCTTATCCATTTTCATATAGAGGAGAGACCTTAATTTATCCTTTTCTACTATTAAGTCTAATTTTTCTTTATTATGCATTTATAAATAAAAATCTAATTAAGAGCATAGTACTTGCGGTTATTAGTGGTATAATATCTGGAATAACTGTAATTGTATGGAATGGTTTTCTTCTTGTTTATATTATTTCATTGCTCTCAGTTACTTTATATGTTATTTATTCTTATTTCAAAAATTCAGAGATAATTAATAGAGTAAAGATTGCGTCAATATTTGTTGTATCACAGTTTATTATAGGTTATATTTTATCTAACATTAATATCTCTTCGAGGGCAACACATTTTATGAATGTATATTATCCGATAATAGTTGGATTCTGTCTTTCGTTATTTTTAATGTTATACCTATCAAAAAAACTAAAAATAAAGTATAATCTATTTATAGCATATTCTTTTGCAATATTTATTTTATTATTGTTGAGTTTTCAAAAATTTAAGGTTTTATTATCTGGTTATGGTGCTATAAGAAAGCTGCCAACAACCGGGGCTCTCTTGGAATTAACCCCTCCGAATTTATTCCAGTTTTATTTCTACTTTTTTATAATACCAATTCTATTCCTAGTTGGTTTATTTTATTATATAAGAGATTTTGATGAAAAAAGAGCGTTTTATCTGGGTTTGTTACTACCTTCACTTTATTTGATAATTTCTGCCGCCAGGTATTTTTATGTTTCATCATTACCTATAATTTCAATTGCTGCTTTAATAGCTAGTAAAAGACTATTACTGTTCAAAAAAAAGAAATTTGATCTATCTAAATTTATAATAATAATTTTATGTATTATTATGTTATTTTATTCCTTCTATAATGTTCCAAAATTCTTTTCATTTGGGTTCTCACAAAGTAGAATAAATGCCTTAAATTATTTGTATGATAATAGTAATAAGGATTCTTGTATAATATCTGCCCATACGCAAGGAGCCGAGGTAGAATTTTTTTCTAAAAGATATAGCTATTTTAATACTATCGGATTGGATTATGATAGATTAAATGAGGCTTATAGTTTTATATTAACAAATAATATGCCCGAATTTAATAATACAAACATGTATTTCTTATTTGAAGAAAACGATTTATTTAGCATTTTTGATTTCGTTGCGTTAACTAATTTAACTAATATTGATGGAACAATATTATATAAACTTTATGAAAATGCCTATCTTAATCCATATGAAAATGTCACATTACATTTTTTTAACAAAAGTGGAAATGTTAGCGTAATGAAAATACAAGATCAAAATATTACTTATTTGAAATCATATTATAATGGGAAATTTATATTTAATAATAAGGATGGTGATGGATGTGTTCATAATCTAATGGGATCAATATTTTATTTCAATAATGCCGTATGTAATGCAAATTTGTACAAGATGGTAACTGGCCAGGAAATAGATGGATTAGAAAAAATTTACTTTAAAGATAAAGTAGCAATTTATAAGATTAATGGTTATTCTTAATAAAAAATAATTTAGTTGTTAATAGTAGTATTTTAATATCAAATAAGAGAGACCAATTTTCGAGATAATATATATCGTGTTTTATCCTTTCTTCAATAGAAGTATTTCCATAATATCCATTTACTTGAGCCCAACCAGTCATTCCAGCTTTAATAGCATTCCTTTCTATATAATTAGGAATTTTGTCTTTAAATTTTTCAATAAAAAAAGATCTCTCTGGACGAGGTCCTATCAATGACATATCACCTTTAATGACATTAATCAGTTGCGGGAGTTCATCTATATTGGTTCTTCTAAGAAACCCACCTATTTTTGTAATACGCGGATCACTATCCCTTGCCCATACAGGTCCAGTTAATTTTTCTGTATTGTGGATCATAGATCTAAATTTGTAAATAACAAAAGGTTTCTTGTTGTAGGTCATTCTTATCTGTTTGTAAAATGCAGGGCCTTTTGAATCTAGTTTTATCAATATAGAAATTATAATAAAAAATGGTGACGTTATGATGAAAAATACACTAGAAAAAATCAGATCGAAGATTCTTTTGATAATTTTATTCAAACCTTTAATATTAGTTTCTTTAACATCAAACAAAATTATTTTGTTTATTTCGAAAGGAATTATCCTCTTATTAATAATATCTATGGATTGAGGAATAATTTTATAATTAACATCGTAACCTATTTTGTCCATTATTCTGATTATATCTTCTTGATTCTTATTTCCAATGCTTATGATAACTTCATCAAAATTTTTATTTATACTATTCAAATATCTTATATCCCTAATATGATCTATAATTCTATAACCCACTTCATTATTTATTTTATTTTTTAATTTATTAAACGTTAAATCATCAGAAATTAATAACACATTCGATATAAACTTATTATTTTTAAAAAAATAATGCTTCATTTTTTTAATTAGTAATCTACTAAAGCTTAACAATATATAATTTAATATGAAATTAATTATAATAAATAATCGTGAAAATTCTGTTTCTCTATATATGAATGTAAATGTCATAAATAAGAGGAAAACAAAAATTAATGACGTAAAGACAGTGGGCATTTCATTAGAAATAATATCTTTCCTATACAATTTATTTCTACTAAATATGAAAAGGCAGATTATAATGATGAGTATTAGAGCACTAATGTAACTATCAAATACGGGTGTGCCTTTTTTAACTTCGATTAAACCAGAATAAAATCTTAGCCAGAAAGCAAGAATAAATGATAATATTATTGAGACGACATCGCTGATTGCAGTAATTCCGATTAAAAAGTAACTATTTTTTCGCATTTTTGAATTCTCTATATTTTTCTTTAATAAATTCCTTTATCTTTTTTTTGAATATTTCTTTATCAAATCTTAAAGCATTTTCTCTACATTCTTCAGCATTAAACTCCATATTATTAAATTCTTTAATCGCCTTTATTAACGCCTCTGGAGTCTGTTTGTGAAAAAAATGACCAGTTTCGCCTTCGATTACTGTCTCTAAGGTCCCGCCCTTTCCGTAAGCTATTACAGGTTTTCCACACGATTGTGCTTCTAAAGGTGTGAATCCAAGATCCTCTTCACCTGAAAAGATTAGGGCTGTACATTTTCTATAGTATTCACGAACTTCCAAATCGGAAAGTCTACCAAGAAACTCTATATTACTGCCATTAACAAGTTTTTTTAATTTATTTTCGTCTCTGCCAGAACCTATGATTCTTAATTTTAATCCTAATTTATTAAAGGCCTTTATTGCTATATCAATCCGTTTGTACTCCACTAATCTTGATACAATTAGGAAAAACCCTTCATCTGAATTATTATTTGGTATGTGAAATTCTGTGTCTAATGGTGGATATATAATGATTGAATCTCTGTTATAGTATCTCTTAATTCTATCCGCAACATTCTTAGAATTAGCAATAAAGTAATCTACATTTTTTGTATTTTTGTAATCCCATTTTTTTAAATAATTTAAATATAAGTTTATTACTGGTCTTAAAATTAATGATTCATTATCTAAATAAATTTTCTTAAAATCCCATGCAAATTTCATTGGTGTATGGCAATAACAAATATGTAAAGAATCTTCTGGTTTATTTATATTTTTACTCCATGCATGCGAACTACTAATTATAATATCGTAATTACCAAGATCTATAGATTTTACTGCAATAGGAAAAAAAGGTACGAGATACTTATAATTAATAATTTTTAAATTATCTAGAAATGTTGATCTGACATTTTTTAGATACTTAAATTTTTCTCTGTCGTATAATATTGTATAGATGTCTCCATCGCCCATTATTTCTATTAATGTACCAAATAGCTTTTCACTTCCAGTATGGCTCAATAAGTAATCATGTATGAAAGCTATTTTCATGTTTTTATATCATATTTATAATAGTTATCATTCATTAGTTCATTTTTCCACTTATTTTTTATATAATTATTACTTTGTTTTGAGTACGTTTTACCCCTTGTTAATGATTCATAGTGATATAGTAATGGTTTATTGATGCATAAAATTGAGTATCCTAATTTATGCAACTTTAAGCATAGATCTATATCATTATTTATTAAAGGTAAAGTCTCATCAAACCCATTAATTTCCTTGAAAATATCTTTTTTAATTAAGAGGCATGCTGCAGTCACTGCACTTACATACTTAGCATCGTAAGATTCTTTATAATCTTCTTTTAGATAGTCTATATGCTGGCAAATATGTTCTGGATTAAGAATTATTCCGTTATGCTGAATACGATTGTTGGGGAATAATAACTTACAACCAACCGCGCCAATTCTTTTTATTTTAGTGCCCATTACCATATATTTGATCCAATTCTTATCTATGATTTCAGTATCATTATTAAGGAAAAGTAAATAATTACTATCTGCTAAACTTGCACCCAAATTACAAACTTTTGAGAAGTTAAATTCCTGATTAAACTCCAGTATCTTTATTTTTTTATCATTTAATGATTTTAAGAATCTCTTGGTTTTTTTATTTGATTTGTTATCTATAAGTATTATTTCAAAATTTTTATAGTCAGTATTATGAATAATACTGTTTAGGCAATTCTTCAATACAAATAATTTATCTTTAGTTGGTATTATAATACTAATCTTATCTTTGTAATCTTTTAGATTTTTAATTTTGACCCCATTTTTTTCATGTTTTGGATAATAAGTTAGCATGGTTCTATTTTTAATTTTTCTCACTAAGATTGATGGCCCTTCTTTTAGTAGAATGCTTAGTAGTCGGTTGAACATATTTTTATAAAATATCAGTTGGATTATTATTCGGTTTATCATTTAATCTACCTGCATTAATTTTTTATAAATATCATACGTTCTCTTAGCAATAATTCTGTTGGTGAAATTTTTAACCACCCTTTTTCTACCTATCTTTCCTAATTTAGTAGCTAAACTTTTATTCTTATATATTAACTCGATTTTTCTAGCTAGATCGTTACTATCACCCTCTTTAAATATAAGACCACAATCGCCTATAACATTAGGTATTTCTCCTGAATTAGATCCTATTACAGGAACTTCACAGGCCATCGCCTCGATTAAAACTCTTCCAAATTGTTCTTTCCATCTTTTAGTAGTTATAGATGGTAAAATAAGGGCTGATGATCTTTTTATATATTTTGGAACATTGTATGATGGTATTCCACCAATTATTTTTATATTATCTAATTTTAGCTTTTTTATTTTAGTTACCATCTCTTTTTTATAAGATCCGTTGCCTATTATGTCTAAACAAAATTTTTTGTTTAATATTTTCATAGCATCTATTAATGTACCAATTCCCTTTTCTTTTACTAACCTTCCGGTATAGATTATTCTGAATATTTTCGATTTATGTGGTTTTATTTTACTCGGTGAAAAAATGTTCCCATTAACTCCGTTTTGTGGAATAATACTTATTGGTTTATTATACCCAAATTGTTTTAAAATACCGGCACCATCCAGATTACCTACAATTGCGTAATCAGAATTTTTTAATATATATCTGTTGAATAAGGAGAATGGGGGTGGATATACTTTTTTGATATTCTGCCAAGTAAAAAATATTATTTTCGATCCAATTTTTTTAGCTGCTTTAACCCATTGAAATGTCGATAAGTTAAATGGTTCATCCTCGATATGAACAATGTCAGGTTTTATAGATTTAATGATATTCTTAACTCCGCTGTAAAATGCGATGTGATAAGAATTTTGTAAATATAATTTCTTAATTATAGTATCATATTTATTGCTAATCTTACCTTCGAAATCTTTATTTAAAAATTTATGTGGAACAACAAGAAAGATTTCAACATCTTTAAATTTAGCAAGTTCACCGATCTTGTCTCTATATTGTTCACCTATATATGCCCTTGAATTTATTAAAATCTTCATTTTTATATTACTTTATTAATATTATCTATATTTGGTCACTTATTTTAAGTAGATTACATGCATTTATAAGATTATTATTTATATTTTATGCAAAGTAATTGAAAGGCATTTTTTGGATTATTTCTTATGATAGTTTGCGTTATATCTGATACTACACTCCAAAAAAATTTAGGCTTGAATTTAATATAAGCATATTCCCCCCTCAAAATTTTCCAACCATTAATACCGATTACTTCATAGCCCATATTTTTCATCTCTTCTACAGTCCATCCGCATTTATGTTCTTGTAATGGATTATTTTCATATTCTTTTTGTGGTAAGAAACCGTTTGGGGTAAATATAATTATCTTTTTTTTAGCAATTCTTTCCATTATATTTATTAATTTAAAACCTTCTTCTTTTGTTAGATGTTCAATTAAATCCAATGCTATAACACAGTCAAAAGAATTATTTTTAAATTTTTTATAAATATCTAAAACATTCATAGTATAATATTTGTCGTGAATATTTTCTCTTTCACTTTTATAAATATTCTGTTTAAAGGCATCTATTCCAATGCTATAAAATTTTTTAGAGAAAGACTTTATTGGAGAAGATGATCCACAACCAAGATCAAGTAATGTTTTACAATCACTAATTGCCTTTTCTAATTCGATTATATAGCCTGGAAAAATTTTTCTATAAAGTCGTTTTAAACTATATTTCATGATGATTTAAT